>NZ_JBHVGB010000012.1:0-63803 GCF_042801335.1 Nocardioides sp. NPDC057577
GCCTCAGTCTGTGTCTGAACGGTGTCGGTCAGAGTGGGATGTTGCCGTGAGCCCCGCGGCGAACGCCGACGGTCTGGATCGCTTCCTCGAAGGCGGCCGCGATCGCTCCGCGAGTCGCCGACGGCTCGATGACTTCGTCCACGACACCGATCTCCACAGCCTTGTCGACACCGCCAGCGAGGCGCTCGTGCTCGGCCGCGAGCTCCGCCTCGACCTGAGGACGGAGGTCGGGGGCGATCTCGGCGAGCTTGCGGCGGTGCAGGATGCGGATCGCGGCGACCGGGCCCATGACCGCGACCTCCGCGCCCGGCCAGGCGAAGACCTTGGTGGCGCCGAGCGAACGGGCGTTCATGGCGATGTAGGCGCCACCGTAGGTCTTGCGGGTCACCAGGGTGACCCGAGGTACTACGCACTCCCCGAAGGCGTGCAGGAGCTTGGCGCCGCGGCGTACGACCCCGTCCCACTCCTGGCCGACGCCCGGCAGGTAGCCGGGGACGTCGACGACGACGATCAGCGGGACGCCGAGGGCGTCGCAGAGGCGTACGAACCGGGAGGCCTTCTCCGCGGAGAGGGAGTCGAGGCAGCCGCCGAGCCGCAGCGGGTTGTTGGCGACGACCCCGACGGTGCGGCCGCCGAAGCGACCCAGCGCGGTGACGATGTTGGGGGCCCAGCGAGCGTGCAGCTCCTGCGCCGTGCCCTCGTCGAGGATGTTCTCGACCAGCGGGTGCACGTCGTAGGCGCGCTTCTTCGACTCGGGCAGCTGCTCGGCGAGGTCCTTGTCCTCGACCGCGGCGACGTCGAGGCCACCCTGGGAGCCGAGGAGTGAGGTGACCGTGCGGGCCTTGTCGAGCGCCTCGCGCTCGGACTCGGTGAGGATGTGCACGACGCCGGAGCGGCGCCCGTGCGGCTCGGGCCCACCGAGGCGGAGCATGTCGACGTCCTCGCCGGTGACGGAGCGTACGACGTCGGGACCGGTCACGAAGATGCGGCCCTCGGGGCCGAGGATGACGACGTCGGTGAGGGCCGGACCGTAGGCGGCGCCGCCCGCGGCCGGGCCGAGCACGACCGAGATCTGCGGGATCTTGCCACTGGCCTGCGTCATCGCGTGGAAGATGCGGCCGACCGCGTGCAGGGAGAGTACGCCCTCCGCCAGCCGGGCACCGCCCGAGTGCCACAGGCCGATGATCGGGATGCCGTCGGTCATCGCACGGTGGTAGGCGTCGACGACCACGCGGCAGCCGAGGTCGCCCATCGCGCCGCCCATGACGGTGGCGTCCGAGCAGAAGGCGACCGCCCGTGTGCCGTCGACCTCGCCGACGGCGGCCAGCATGCCGGACTCGTCGTCGGGGGAGATGAGCTGGGCGGTGCCTTCGTCGAAGAGCGCCCGGAGGCGGGTCAGCGGGTGACGGGGGTCCTGGTCGCGAGGAAGCTTCTGCTTCCCCGCGGGAGCAGGTGCGGGGGCGGTGATGGTCATCAGGCCATGTCCTGTCGATCGGCGCCGAGCGCGCGTCGTCCAGCGTGAGCGCTGGCACAGGCCACGTCGTTCAGACCTCGTCGCGACGGCAGAGTGGGGTTCTTTCGAGCGGCGACAACGCCGCCAGGGAGCACGCTGGGCGGCGCGCAGCCGGTGTCCTGGCGGCCGGACATGGCCTACATGCTTCCGTAGACGACCGCGACGTTCGCGCCACCGAAACCGAAGGAGTTGTTGAGGGCCGCGATGTCGCCGACCGGCAGGTCGCGGGCCTTGGTGGCGATGTCGAGCTCGACCGCGGGGTCGAGGTTGTCGAGGTTGATCGTCGGCGGCGACTGGCGGTGGTGGATCGCCAGGACGGTCGCGACGGTCTCGAGAGCCCCGGCCCCACCGAGCAGGTGGCCGGTCATCGACTTGGTCGAGGTGACCACGACGTTCTCGACGTGGTTGCCGAGGGTGGCGTGGAGCATCAGGCCCTCGGCGATGTCGCCTTGAGGGGTCGAGGTCGCGTGGGCGTTGACGTGGACGATGGTGCTCGGGTCGATGTCGCCGTCCTCGAGCGCGCGCTTGATGGCGCGGCTGCCGCCACGACCCTCGGGGTCGGGCTGGGCGATGTCGTGGGCGTCGGCGGTCACACCGGAGCCGAGGACCTCGGCGTAGATCCGGGCGCCGCGGGCCTGGGCGTGCTCGAGCGTCTCGAGCACGACGATGCCGGCGCCCTCACCGAGCACAAAGCCGTCGCGGCCGGTGTCCCAGGGACGGCTGACCGCGGTCGGGTCGCCACCGTCGGGGCCAGAGGCGGTCTTGGACAGCGCCATCATGTTGGCGAAGGCGGCCATCGGCAGCGGGTGGATCGCTGCCTCGGTGCCACCGGCGAGCACGACGTCGGCGCGGCCCAGACGGATCTGGTCGGCGGCCAGGGCGATCGCCTCGGAACCGGAGGCACAGGCGGAGATCGGGGTCTGAGCCGCGGCACGGGCGCCGTAGATCAACGAGATGTTGGCTGCCGAGGCGTTGGCCATCAGCATCGGGACGGCCAGCGGGCTGACCCGGCGCGGCCCCTTGGCCAGGAGCGTGTCGTAGTTGTCGAGCAGGGTGGTGACGCCGCCGATACCGGTGGCGACAGCGACACCGAGGCGCTCACCGTCGAGTCCGGCCTCGGTGGCCGTGCCCTCGAAGCCGGCGTCCTTCCAGGCCTCGGCCGCGGCGACCACGGCGAACTGCGCGGAGCGGTCCAGGCGTCGGGCCTTGACCCTCTCCAGGACCTCGGACGGCTCGACGGCGACACGGCCGGCGATGCGTACGGGAAGGTCCTGGGCCCACTCCTCGGTGAGCTCGCGGATGCCGGAGCGGCCGGCGATCAAGGCATCCCAGGTGGTGGCTACATCTCCGCCTACCGGGTTGGTGGTGCCAAGTCCGGTGACGACGACTCGGGTGCGGCTGCTCATGTGCTCTCCGTGTGAGGTGTTGGCGCGTTGGGTCAGGTGAAGCAGGTCCGGCGGCTCGGCCTGGGAGGGTTGGCCGAGCCGCCGGGGCGCGTCAGGCGTTCGCGGAAGCCTTCTCGATGAAGCTCACCGCGTCGCCAACGGTCTTGAGGTTCTTGACCTGGTCGTCGGGGATGGATACGCCGAACTTCTCCTCGGCAGCGACGACGACCTCGACCATGGACAGCGAGTCGACGTCGAGGTCATCGACGAAGGACTTGTCGAGCTGGACGTCGTCGACATCGATGCCGGCGACCTCGTTGACGATCTCGGCGAGGTCGGAGCGGATCTCTTCGGTGGTGGCCATGTGTGGTGCTTCCTCTCGGATTTCTGTGTGGTGAAACTCTGGGGTGGTGCGGGACTACGGAACGACGACGACCTGGGCTGCGTAGACCAGTCCGGCGCCGAACGCGATGAGCAGGGCGGTGTCGCCCGACTCAGCCTGACCCTCCTCGATCATCCGCTCAAGGGCAAGCGGGACCGAGGCGGCCGACGTGTTGCCCATGGTGGCGATGTCGCGGGCGATCTTGACCGACTCCGGCAGCTTCATGGAGCGGGCCAGGGCGTCGACGATGCGCATGTTGGCCTGGTGCGGGACGAAGCAGTCGAGCTTGTCGGCCGTGATGCCGGCCTTGTCGAGCGCCTCCTGACCGACCTTGGCCATGGCGTAGGAGGCCCAGCGGAAGACGGGGTTGCCCAGCATCGTCAGCCAGGGAGTCTCCTTGGCCTCGTTCGCCTCGAACCAGTCGGGGGTCTGGATGTGGTCGGCCTTGTCGCCCGAGGAACCCCACACGACCGGACCGATCCCGGGCTCCTCGCTCGGGCCCACGACAGCGGCGCCCGCGCCGTCGGCGAATATGAAGGCGGTGCCGCGGTCGTGCGGGTTCGTGATGTCGGAGAGGCGCTCGACACCGATGACGAGCACGTGACGGGCGCTGCCGCCGCGTACGAAGTCGCTGGCCATCGCGATGCCGTGGCAGAAGCCGGCGCAGGCCGCCGAGACGTCGAAGGCAGCCGGGTGGTCGGCGCCGAGCTCGTCGGCGATCAGCGCGGCGACCGCGGGGGTCTGGCGCAGGTGGCTGACGGTGGCGACGATGACGCAGTCGATCTGGTCGATGTCGATCTTGGCGTGCTCGAGCGCCTTGCGGGAGGCGGCGACCGACATCATCTGCACGGTCTCCTCCTCGCCCGCCCAGCGACGCTCGGTGATGCCGGAACGGGTGCGGATCCACTCGTCGGAGGAGTCGATGAGGTCGACGATCTCGCTGTTGGGGACCACCCGGGTCGGGCGATAGCCGCCTACGCCGAGGATGCGGGCGTGCGGGGAACCTGTCGGGGCTGAGATCACGAGTGCTGGACTCCTGTCGGGTGCAGACGCAGCAGCGGCTGACCGGGGGAAACGAGGTCGCCGTCCTCGACGAGCCATTCGATGACCTCGCCGCCGTGGGCCGAGGTGATCGCAATCGTGTCACGGAGGCTGGCGATGGCGCCGATCTCGGCGCCGGCTGGGATCACGTCGATCCCGGACACGGTCTCGGAGAGCTTGAAGGTGCCCTTGGACGGGGAGACGACCATCCGCCAGGTCGGCGTGGTCTCGATCGGGTTGGCCTCGCCGTGCTTCTCGACGAACGCGCGGGCGTCCTCGAGCTGGTCGGGAGTCTTCAGGGCGAAGGTCTCGACACCCTTGAGGGCACGCTTGGCGATCCCGGTCAGGGTGCCAGCCGGCGGCATCTCCAAGATGCCGGTCACGCCGATGTCGGACATGGTGTCGAGGCAGAGGTCCCAGCGCACCGGGTTGGCGATCTGGCCGACGATCCGGTCCAGCGCCTTGGCGCCGTCGTGGACGATCTGGCCGTCCTTGTTGCTGATCAGGCGGGTGCGCGGGTCGTGGGTCGAGACGCTCTGGGCCAACCGGGCGAGGTGACCGACGGCGGGCTCCATGTGCTTGGTGTGGAAGGCGCCGGCGACGCTGAGCGGCATCAGCCGGGCCTTGGCGGGAGGATCGGCGGCGAAGGCCTCGAGCTGCTCGAGGGTGCCGGCGGCGACGATCTGGCCCGGGCCGTTGTCGTTGGCGGGGGTGAGGCCGTGCTTCTCGATCGCGGCCAGCACCTCCTCGCGGACACCGCCGAGGACCGCGGTCATGCCGGTCGGCGTCTTCGCGGCGGCGTCGGCCATGGCTTTGCCCCGCTCGCGGACGAGCACCATCGCCTGCTCCGCGCTGATCGCGCGCGCGCCCGCGGCGGCGGTGATCTCACCGACGCTGTGGCCGGCGACGGCGCCGATCTTGGAGAAGGCGTCCGCGGGCTGCGGGAAGAGCTGGAGCGCCGCGACCAGGCCGGTGGCGACCAGCAGCGGCTGGGCGATCTCGGTGGCGCGGATGGTCTCTGCGTCGGCATTGGTGCCGTAGTCGATCAGGTCGATGCCTGCGACGGTTGAGAGCCACTCCATACGAGCGGCAAAAGCGGGGTCCTCCAGCCACGGGGTGAGGAATCCTGGTGTCTGAGCACCTTGTCCTGGGGCGACAATGACGAGCACGCAACGATGTTCCCGTCTGGAGGGGTGTCGGTTCACCTTCAGTGGCAACGAATATCTATCGCGCAATCTTGTAGGGGTTCTACAAGTTGCCTCGCTGTCGGCCTCAGTGGTCCTGTTGCCGGCCCAGAATCAGGGCGACCTGCAGGGCGAGAGCGTCGCGCGAGTCGGTCGGCAGGAACCCGGTGAGCTCCGCGACCTGCTTGAGCCGATAGCGCACCGTGTTGGGGTGCACGAACAGCGTGCGACCGGTGGCCTCGAGGCCACCTCCGGCGGCGAAGTACGCCGCCAGGGTCTCGATCAGCGTGCTGCGGGCCTCCACCAGCGGCCGATAGAGATTCTCGATCAGGTAGCGGTGGGCCCACGCGTCGCCGGCCAGGGCACGCTCGGGCAGGAACGACTGGCTGCGTGCCGGGCGTGGCGCGTCGGGCCAGCCGGGCGCGGCCCGGTAGGCGGAGAGCGCGGCCCGCGCGGACTCCGCGGCGGTGGCGAGCCCGGCCGCCACCGGTCCGACCACGACGGGGCCGTCGGCGAACAGGTCGGCGATCCGCTCGGCGGCTTCGAGGGGGTCGTCGATACCTCCGAGCAGGGCGACGAGGCGGTCACCCTGGACCGCGCACAGGGTGTGCAGGTCGTGGGCGCGGGCGCGGCGGCGTACCTCCTCCATGGCGGCGTCGAGGCGGACGCCGTCGGGGGCGTGGCCCAGGACCGCGCACAGCGGCAGGTCGGCGTCCCAGCCGAGCGCGCTGGCCCGGGAGAGGACGACCTCGTCGGTCTCGGCACGCAGGACCGCGTCGACCACGAGGGCCTCGAGCCGGGCGTCCCAGGCGCCGCGCTGCTCGGCGGCGCGGGCGTAGACCTCGGCCGTGGCGAAGGCGACCTCACGCGCGTAGCGGCCGATCGCCTCGTGGACGTCGGCGGCGTCCTCGGGTCCGAGGAGGTGGTCGATGTTGGCCTCGACCACCTCGATGGAGAGGCGGACGAGGTCGACGGTCTGCTGGAGCGTGATGATGCCGGTCAGCGCACGAGGCGCGACGCCGAACATCGACGCGGCCAGGTCGGGCTTCGCGGTGTCGGCCGAGGCGCCGCCGCCGTACCAGCCGACGAACTCCTTGATGCCTGCCTGGACGATCAGGCCGACGAGGGAGCGGTTCTTCGCGGAGAGGTCCTTGAACCACGGCATCGCGTCGTCCATACGCGACGTGGCGGCCGTCGCCAGCCGGCCGGTCGCGCGTCGCAACGCCGTCGCCGTCCGCCGACGCGTATCGAGGGTCGCCTGATTGGTCACACTGCTGATCCTTCCACCTGGAGATGCGGCCGGGGGCCCGGAACTTCTCGCTCCGAGCCCCCGACCTGACGGACAGACGCTCAGGCGTCTCCGCCCTCCTGCATGATGCCCTTCGTCGCCGTCGGGTCGTCGATGCGGTAGGTGTCGAAGGCCTTCTTCGCCAACGACGCGTCGATCTCGCCGGCCTCGGCCAGTGCCTGGAGGGCCTGGACGACGACGGACTCGGCGTCGATCTGGAAGAAGCGACGCGCGGCCGGGCGGGTGTCGGCGAAGCCGAACCCGTCGGCACCGAGGACCCGGTAGTCGTCGGGCACCCAGCGGGCGATCTGCAGCGGGACGGCCCGCATGTAGTCGGAGACCGCGATGACGGGACCGTTGGTCGCCGAGAGCTTCTCGGTGACGTACGGCGTGCGCGGGGTCTCGCCGGGGTGGTTGAGGCTCCACTGCTCGGCGTCGATGGCGTCGCGGGCGAGCTCGTTCCACGAGGTGACCGACCAGGTGTCGGCCTTGACGCCCCAGTCCTCCTCGAGGATGCGGGCAGCCTCCTCGACCCACGGGAAGCCGACACCGGAGGCGAGCAGGCGGACCTTCGGGCCGTCTCCTTCGGCGGTCGAGACCTGGTGGATGCCCTTCAGGATGCCCTCGAGGTCGACGTTGTCGGGCTCCTTGGGCTGGCTGACCGGCTCGTTGTAGACGGTCAGGTAGAAGATGACGTTCTCGCCGTGCGGGTGCTCCTCGGTCGAGCCGTACATCCGCTCGAGGCCGCTCTGCATGATGTGGGAGACCTCGTAGGCGAAGGCCGGGTCGTAGTGCACGACCGCCGGGTTCGTCGCCGCCAGCAGCGGGGAGTGGCCGTCGGCGTGCTGGAGACCCTCACCGGTCAGCGTGGTGCGACCGGCGGTGGCGCCGACCAGGAAGCCGCGGCCCATCATGTCGGCCATCGCCCAGATCGAGTCGCCGGTGCGCTGGAACCCGAACATCGAGTAGAAGATGTAGAACGGGATCATCGGCTCGCCGTGGGTGGCGTACGCCGTGCCGGCAGCGGTCGCCGACGCCAGAGCCCCCGCCTCCGAGATGCCCTCGTGCAGGAGCTGGCCCTGCGCGGACTCCTTGTAGGAGAGCAACAACTTCCGGTCGACCGACTCGTACTGCTGGCCGCCGGGGTTGTAGACCTTCGCGCTCGGGAACATCGCGTCCATGCCGAACGTGCGGTACTCGTCGGGCGCGATCGGGACGATCCGCTTGCCGATCTCCGGGTCACGCATCCAGTCCTTGAGGAGCCGGACGGTGGCCATCGTGGAGGCGATCTTGTTCTTGCCGGAGCCCTGCTTGAGCTCGGAGTAGACCTTCTCGCCCGGCAGGGTGAGCGGCTTGAACTCGACCCGGCGCTGGGGGAGCGGGCCACCGAGCTGCTTGCGGCGCTCCATCATGTATTCGATCTCGGCCGATGCCGGACCCGGGTTGAAGAACGGCGCCGCGCCGGTCTGCTCGTAGGTCGACTCGAGCTCCTTGTCGGAGATCGGCAGGAGCAGGCGGTCGCGGAACTTCTTCAGGTCCGCCATCGTCAGCTTCTTCATCTGGTGGGTGGCGTTCTTGCCCTCCAGAGCGTCGATCGTCCAGCCCTTGATGGTGTGGGCCAGGATGACGGTCGGCTGCCCGACGGTCTTGGTGGCCGCATCGAAGGCCGCGTAGACCTTGCGATAGTCGTGGCCGCCGCGGGGAAGCTTGCGGATCTGCTCGTCGCTCATCTGCTCGACCATCTTGCGCAGGCGCGGGTCGGAGCCGAAGAAGTTCTCCCGGACGTAGGCACCGGTCTCGACCGAGTAGGTCTGGAACTGGCCGTCGGGAGTGGAGTTCATCTTGTTGACCAGGGCGCCGTCGACGTCCTTGGCGAGCAGCTGGTCCCACTCGCGGCCCCAGATGACCTTGATGACGTTCCAGCCGGCGCCGCGGAAGTTGGACTCCAGCTCCTGGATGACCTTGCCGTTGCCGGTCACCGGGCCGTCGAGCTGCTGCAGGTTGCAGTTGATCACCCAGACCAGGTTGTCGAGCTCCTCGCGGGCGGCCACGCGGATGGCGCCGAGCGACTCGGGCTCACCCATCTCGCCGTCGCCGAGGAAGGCCCACACCCGCTGGTCGGAGGTGTCCTTGATGCCGCGGTTCTGCAGGTAGCGGTTGAATCGCGCCTGGTAGATCGAGTTGATCCCGGTCAGGCCCATCGAGACCGTCGGGAACTCCCAGAAGTCGGGCATGAGGCGCGGGTGCGGGTAGGAGGAGATGCCCTGGCCGACGCCGTGCTGCACCTCCTGGCGGAAGCGGAAGAGCTGCTCCTCGTTGAGCCGGCCCTCGAGGAAGGCACGCGCGTAGATGCCGGGGGAGGCGTGGCCCTGGATGAAGACCTGGTCGCCGCCGCCCGGGTGGTCCTTGCCGCGGAAGAAGTGGTTGAAGCCGACCTCGTAGAGGCTCGCGGAGGACTGGTAGGTGGCGATGTGGCCGCCCACCTCCAGGCCCTTGCGGTTGGCGGAGGAGACCATCACGGCGGCGTTCCAGCGGATGAAGGCCCGGATGCGTCGCTCGATGTCCTCATCGCCCGGGAACCACGGCTCGCGGTCGGAGGGGATGGTGTTGATGTAGTCGGTGCTGCGCAGTGCGGGGACCCCGACGGACTTCTCTCGGGCTCGCTCCAGCAGACGCAGCATCATGTAGCGGGCTCGCTCGCGTCCGCTCGACTCGAGCATCGCGTCGAACGAGCCGAGCCACTCACTGGTCTCTTCGGGATCGATGTCCGGAAGCTGGGTCGGTAGACCCTCGTGGATTACGGTCGGCTGGGCGGGGGTCGGGCCCTGCGGACCACCAGCAGTCTCGGTGGATTGTTCGGTCACATCCTCAATGGTCGCACGGGGTCGAGAGCGGCTGCCCATCCGCGGTGGGTTACTGGACAGTAGGCGGTTTCTGCTGGTCAACCCCGGAAAATTCGTTCGTACGTCGAGTTGCTAATCTGCCGCCGTGACCAGCCTGGATCGTGACAATGCCGCTGCTGACGTCTTGGTGGTAGGTGAGGCTCTGGTCGACGTGGTGACGACAGCCGATGGCGTGACCAGGGACCACCCCGGCGGGAGCGGCGCCAACGTCGCGGTCGCGCTGGGTCGGCTCGGCCGTCCGGTGCGCTACGCGGCCTCCTACGCCGACGACGCGCGTGGGCAGGCGCTGGCCGCCCACCTGGCCGGCTCCGGGGTCCGGATGGCGTGCGACCCGCACGTGCTGGCCCGCACCTCGACCGCGCAGGCCACCATCACGGCCGACGGGTCGGCGACGTACGTCTTCGACCTGGAGTGGAAGCTCGGCGAGATCGCGGTGGGGACGCCGCGGTTCGTCCACATCGGCTCGCTCTCACCGGTGCTCTCGCCGGGCGCCGAGACGGTCTTCGCGCTGCTCGACGGGCTGCCCGACTCCGTCCGTGTCCTCTACGACATCAACATGCGACCCACGCTGACCGGAACCGGCCAGGAGGTCGTCTCGCGGATCGAGCGGGCGGCGGCGTACGCCGACGTGGTCAAGGCGAGCGACGAGGACCTGGAGACGCTCTACCCCGGGGTGGGGCTCGACAAGGCGGCCGCGCGGCTGCTCGAGCTCGGTGCCGGTGCGGTCGCGGTGACCCGTGGCGGCGACGGCGCCAGCTGGATCACCGCGTCCGAGCGGATCGACGTGGCGGCTCAGGCGGTGACGGTCGTGGACACCATCGGTGCCGGCGACACCTTCTCCGCGGGCCTCGTCGACGCACTCTGGGACGACTTCGGGCGCGACCGGCGCGAGGTGCTCGCCCACGGCGTCCGGGCGGCGGCGGTCACCGTCTCGCGCGCCGGTGCCAACCCGCCGACCCGGGCCGAGCTCGACGGCTAAGCCGCGAGGCGCTCGGCGAGCGTACGTCCCAGCCAGGCCGAGGAGCGGACCGAGCTGCCACATCCGGCCAGGAGCAGGCCGGGCGCGGGCTCGTCGAGAACCAGCTTCTTCTGGGCGATGTCGACACCCCACAGGATCTGCTCGACCTTGGCGTCGCGAAGCCAGGGGAGTGCGGCCGCGAGGCCACGATCGAGCAGGGTCTCCCAGTGGTCGACGGGGCCGCTGAGGTCGTCGTCCTCGACGATGTCCTCCTGGCCGACCAGCACCCGCAGGTGCCCTTCGACCGACTTCACGAAGGCGTAGCCGAAGCCCTCGCCGACCGGCACGATCGTGTGCGGCATCCGCTCCCGTTCGGGAGGGACGGGGAGGTCGAGCACGAAGAGCTGGCGCTTCTCGAGCTCGGCCTCGCTCTGCGGGAAGAGCCGGGCGTTGGCGGCGCCGAGCGCGAACAGGACCCGCTCCGCGCGGATCGTGCCGCGTGCGGTCTCGACCAGGTGGCCCGAGCCGTCAGGACGTACGCCTTCGACGACCGCACCCGGGATGACCTGTGCCCCGGCGTCGGAGGCCCGCTCCAGCAGGTGGGAGACGAGTCGGGTCGCGGAGATGTTGAGCGCCGGGATGTGCTCGCCGGTGTGGAGCAGGTGGTAGGTGTTCTCGATCGCGGCCAGGTCGACGCCCTCGGCGAGCAGGCCCTGCACGAACTCGGCGGTCTCGGTGGTCATCTCCCGCTTGACCGGGTCGGCCCAGGTCCAGCGGATGCTGCCGCCCGAGTAGCGGTAGGTGGAGACGTGGCCGGGGTCGTCGTCCGGATCGTCGCCGAGCACCACGATCCGCAGCTCCGGTGACATCCGCGCCAGGAAATAGGCTGTCGCGGCGCCGATCGGGCCGGCTCCGCAGATCGCCACGTCGGCCTCTACGAGAAGTTCAGCGGTCAGGTCGGCGGGGAGATCAGTCAACGAAGTCCTTCCGGGAGGTACATCAGGCCTGTGCGCGAATATGCGTCCAGGAGGCTATCGGCTGGGGTGCGCCCCGCGCTCAGCAACCGGTCCAGGGGGTCGAGGTGGACGGCCTCCGGCATGCCCGCCAGCGCGCGGTGAGCGGCCGCGAGCACCTCACGCGCGCCGGCGGCGATCTCGGGGTCGGAGAACGCGTCGGTCGCGGAGCGTTGATGCAGGTCGCGGCTGGGTCTGTCGGCAAGACCCGGCAGGTCCTCGGCGAGGCAGACGCCGAGCGTCAGTGCCGCCCCGGCGAGCAGCAGGTCGCGGGAGAGGAAGGCGTCGAAGGCCTTGAACTCGATGCGTCCCTCCTCGCGCGGGATCCGCGGTGGGTGGACCATGGTGGGCTCGGCGCCCGCGGACGGGTCCACGAAGCAACGCGCGGCCACCCGACGCCAGGTGCGCTCGTAGGTGCGCTTGCTGGGCCCGCGCCAGACCCGACCGGCGTGGAACGGCGAGCTGAAGCTGAACGGCACCATGAAGGGGCTGTAGTAGGTCAGCCGGCGAGTCACCTCGACGACCTGGTCCGCGGACAGATCGGGGAAGGAGAGGTTGATGTCGGGGCCGTAGCTCAGGTTGGAGACCTCGGCGTGGTCGTACTCACGATGCTCGGCCCGCATCTTCTGCTCCCACTCGTTGAGCGGCGGTTCGAGGGCGTACGCCTCACGGACCGGGTTGAAGCCGACGATGCCCAGGTGCAGGCCGAGGGGAGTGAGGCGCTTGGAGAGGTCGTCCTGCAGATCGATCAGCCGGTCGGCGGCCTCGGTGGTGCTCGAGCAGATCGGGGTGCGGATCTCCACCCCCTTGACCAGCATCGAGGTGAAGGTGCCGTCGACGTCGAAGCGCTCGTCTCCCTCGAGATACCAGTAGCCGCTCTTGATCCCGAGGTCGCCGCGGACGAGGTTGTCGTCGGTGGTGCCGGAGCCGTCGGCAAGGGCGCGTTGGAGGGTGTCGAAGTCGAGATCCCCGAAGTCATGGAAGACGCCCGTGTCGCGAAACGTGCCCGCGCCTACGTCGGGTGACTCCGTCACCAGGGCATACTCGAACTCGAACCCGGCGGAGTAGAGCACGGCGCAACTCTAGGGCAGTCCGCGGGCCCTCATCTGCATTTCTCGGAAATTAGGTTAGGCTCCCCTCATGTTTCGCGCGGTGAAGCCGGAGACAAAGCCGGAGACGCGGGTCGTGGTCACCTCGACCCGGCGTCTCAGTGCTGGGATGACCCGCGTCCATCTCCGTGCTGAGGACCTCTCCGCGTTCGAGGGCAGCGTGTGCACCGACCGGTTCGTGCGCCTGGAGATCCCGGTCGGCGACGGCACGAGCGTCTGTCGCACCTATACGGCGCTGGACCCCTCGGTCGCCGAGGGGACCCTCGCGGTCGACTTCGTGCACCACGGCGACGAGGGTGTCGCCGGCCGGTGGGCGGCGACGGCCGGCCCGGGCGACGTGCTCACCGTGCGCGGGCCGGGCGGGACGTACGCTCCGGACCCGGCCGCCGACTGGCACCTGCTCGTCGGCGACGAGTCCGGCCTGCCCGCGATCCGGGCGGCGCTGGCTGCGCTGCCGGCCGACGCGGTGGGCTACGCGGTGATCGAGGTGCCCTCCGCGGAGCATCTCCAGCAGGTCGAGGCGCCGGCCGGGGTCGAGGTGCGCTGGCTGGACGCCACCGTCGATCCGCCGTTGGAGTCCGTCGTGTGCGAGCTGCCCTGGCTGATCGGACGGGTGCACGCCTTCGTGCACGGCGAGGCCGAGGTCACCATGCAGCGGATCCGGCCCTACCTTCTGCGTGACCGTGGGGTGCCGCGCGGCGACGTGTCGATCTCCGGCTACTGGCGCCGCGGCAACAACGAGGACAGCTTCCGTACGTGGAAGCGCAGCCAGGCTTCCGACCGCCGGGTGGCGTACTCGGCTCGCTGAGGTTCGGGTCAGGCCCGCGGGGGGACGATCTCGACCGGCCCCTCGACCCGGGCCGCGACCCAGGCGCGGTGGAAGTCGCTGCCCGGCGCGACCTCGGCACGGCGCTCGGGCTCGCGAACGAGGTCGACGGGGCACTCGATCAGCTGACGGGCGACCGGTTCGGGGCGAGGGCCGCCGTGCTCGGCGATCGCCGCGGCGAGCGCTTCGGCGACCGGCTTTCGCCGGTGGTCGACGGTGAAGAGACCGAGGTCGTACTCCCGTTCGGGGAAGTCGACCAGCGATCGGTCCAGGTCGTGGGAGCACCACCAGGTGATGCCGAACAGGGCCGGGTTCTGCGCGACGTGGTCGACGGTGCCGGTGACGAACTCGCGCACACTCTCCGGTCCGATCTCCGGCAGGGGAGCGCCGACCTCCTGGAGCCAGACCGGGCGCCCCGGCTCGGCGGCGTACGCAGCGGCCAGCTCGACCAGGTAGTCGGCGTGTGTGAGCGTCGCCGGGCCCAGGGGCGCGTCGATCGCGCCGACGCCGTTGAAGACCCAGGAGTGCACGGTGCTGAGGTCACCGAGCGTGGTGACGTCGGCGGGTCCGAAGGGGTGGTCGGGCGCGTAGAAGGCGTCGTCGAAGAGCGAGTGCAGGCAGAGCAGGCCGGGGGCGGCCTCGCGGGCGGTCTCGAGGAGCTCCTGGGCCCAGGCGCGCGAGTCGGCGATGGTGGTCGGGTTGGCCGGCCACAGGTTGTTCACCTCGTTGCCGAGGGTCAGCGCGAAGACGTTGTCCCGGGTGGCGACCGCGCCGGCGAGGGTGTTGACGTAGGTGCGCAGGCCCGCGCGCACCTCGGGGTGGCTGAAGACCGACCGCCGGTGGTGGGTGAGCACCCACGAGGGCAGGAAGTCGAAGCTGGACAGATGGCCCTGGACCAGGTCGACACAGACGTCGAGCCCGCGGGCGGCGGCCAGGTCGATGGTGGTGAGCACGTCGTCGACCGCCGAGGACCGGATCAGCGAGCGGTTGGGCTGGATCCAGGGCCAGACCGGGAAGATCCGTACGTGGTCGAGGCCGAGGCCGACCAGGTCGTCGAAGTCCCGGGCGATCTGGTCGGCGTCGAAGTCGAGCCAGGAGTAGAACCAGCCGGACGAGGGCACGTGGTTGGCGCCGAAGCGCAACGGGGCAGGGGCCGGCGGCGTCGGTAGGGCTGGCACTCGCGCAATATAACCGCTCAACTAGGTCCCGATCCTTGGCGAACGACGACAGACAGGACGAGCACTGATGCACGACGACGTACACCTCACTGAGGGCCGCGTGAGCCGAGTCCTCAAGGAGCGACTGTGGCCGGCCGTGCACACGCTCTCGACTCCGGTCAGTGTCGAGTGGCACGAGCTGCCGGGGGAGCCGATCGCTCCCGCGGACGGGCTGGCCCTGACGTACGAGCCCGTCGAGGTCGGCACCGGGTGGGGCCCAGCCTGGGGGACGACCTGGTTCCGGATCACCGGGACCGTGCCCGCGGAATGGTCGGGGAAGCGGGTCGAGCTGGTCTGCGACCTCGGCTTCGACGTCAGCCGGACCGGGTTCCAGTGCGAGGCGCTGGCCTACACGGCCGCCGGAGAGCCGGTCAAGAGCCTCAACCCACGCAACCAGTGGGTGCTGGTGGCGTCGGAGGCCGTCGGGGGTGAGGAGGTCGAGCTCTTCCTGGAGGCCGCGGCCAACCCGCTTCTCCTCGAGCACCACCCGTTCCTGCCGACGCGGGAGGGTGACATCGCGACCTCGTCGAAGCGAAAGCTCTACACGACGCGTCGCATCGAGCTCGCCGTCTTCGAGAAGGACGTCTTCGAGCTCTGCCTCGACCTGGAGACGCTCCACGAGCTGCAGGTCGAGCTGCCTGCAGGGCCGCGGAAGTCGCGAATCCTGCAGGCGATGGACGACGCCTTGGACCGGGTCGACCTGCAGCGGGTCGCGGAGACGGCGGCTGCCGCCCGCTCGGTGCTGAGCGGGGTTCTGGAGCCGGCTGCCCACGAGTCCGCGCACCAGATCGCCGCGATCGGCCATGCCCACATCGACTCCGCCTGGCTGTGGCCGGTGCGCGAGACGATCCGCAAGGTCGCTCGCACCACCTCCTCGATGACCGAGCTGCTCGGCGAGGACCCCGACTTCCGCTACGGGATGTCGTCGGCCCAGCAGTACGCGTGGCTCAAGGAGCACCGGCCCGAGGTCTACGCGCGCGTGAAGGCAGCCGTCGCCGAGGGTCGCTTCATCCCGCTCGGCGGCATGTGGGTCGAGTCCGACACCACGATGCCGTCGGGGGAGTCGCTGGTGCGGCAGTTCCTCTACGGCCAGCGGTTCTTCGAGTCGGAGTTCGGGATCCGCTGCCACGGGGTGTGGCTGCCGGACTCCTTCGGCTACTCGCCGGCGCTGCCGCAGCTGATGAAGCGGGCCGGGTTCGACTGGTTCTTCACCCAGAAGATCTCCTGGAACCAGGTCAACAAGTTCCCCCACCACACCTTCGAGTGGGAGGGCATCGACGGCTCCCGCATCCTGAGCCACTTCCCGCCGATGGACACCTACAGCTCCCAGCTCTCCGGTGCGGAGGTCGCCAAGGCCTCGCGGCAGTTCCAGGAGAACCGGGTCGCCACCGGGTCGATCGCGCCCGTCGGCTGGGGCGACGGTGGTGGCGGCACCACCCGGGAGATGACCGGCAAAGCCCGCCGGCTCCGCGATCTCGAGGGCTCGGCCCAGGTCACCTGGCGCCATCCGGACGACTTCTTCACCGAGGCCCGCGCCGAGCTCCGCGAACCGCCGGTCTGGGTCGGTGAGCTCTACCTCGAGCTCCACCGCGCCACGCTCACCTCGCAGCACCTGACCAAGCAGGGCAACCGGCGCTGCGAGCACCTGCTCGTCGAGGCCGAGCGCTGGTCTGCGACCGCCGCGGTCCGTGGACTTCTCGACTACCCCTACGACGAGCTGGACGCCTTGTGGCAGCAGGTGCTGCTGCAGCAGTTCCACGACATCCTGCCCGGTACGTCGATCGCCTGGGTCCACCGGGAGGCGGTCGCCCAGTACGCGCGGGTCGCCACGGCCGCCGAGGATCTCATCGAGCGAGCGCTCACGGCTCTCGCCGGCGACGGCACCGTCGCGCTGAGTGCCGACGGGCGCTCGGGTGCGGTGGTGGCGGCACAGCCCACCGGGGTCGTCTCCGTGGTCGAGGAGGGTGGGACGTACGTCTTGGGCAACGAGCTCGTCCGGATCACGGTCTCGGCCGAGGGGCTGATCACCTCGGCGCTCGACCTGGCGACCGGTCGCGACGCGATCCCGGCCGGCGCCGAGGCCAACCTGCTGCAGCTCCACCAGGACTTCCCGAACATGTGGGACGCCTGGGACGTCGACCGGTTCTACCGCAACCGCGCCACCGACCTGCGTGAGGTCTCCTCGATCTCGGTGACGCCCGACGGGCTGGTCATCGAGCGACCGATCTCCGCCGATTCCTCCACGGTGCAGACCCTGTCACTGGCTCCGGGGTCGAGGGTGCTGGAGATCTCCCAGCGCACCGAGTGGAACGAGACCGAGAAGTTCCTCAAGGTCGCCTTCCCGCTCGACGTACGCGCCGAACAGACGCTCGCCGAGACCCAGTTCGGCTACCACCGCCGGCCGACCCACACCAACACCTCCTGGGAGGCGGCGAAGTTCGAGACGTCCATGCACCGCTGGGTGCTGGCCGCCGAACCCGGGTTCGGGGTCGCGCTGGTCAACGACTCGACCTACGGCTTCGACGTCACCCGGCCGACGGCCCTGACGACCGAGGTACGGCTCTCCCTCCTGCGCGCGCCGCGGTTCCCCGACCCGGAGACCGACCAGGGCGTGCAGACCCACCGCTACGGCCTGGTCATCGGGGCCGATGTCGCGGCCGCGACCGAGGCGGGCGCCGCGCTCAACACGCCTGCTCGCGAGGTCACCGGCGCCCAGGCCGTCGAGCCGCTGGTGACCGTCTCCGGCGAGGGGCTGGTGGTCTCGAGCGTGAAGCTCGCCGCCGACCGCTCCGGCGACCTGGTCGTCCGTGTCTACGAGTCCGCCGGCGCGCGTACGCAGGGGGAGCTGCGCGTCGACGGAAGGTACGGACGGGTCAGTGAGGTCTCGCTGGTCGAGGATCCTCTTGCCGAGGTGAGCACCGAAGGAGGAGCTGTCGCGCTCGGTCTCGGTGCGTTCGAGGTTCGTACGCTGCGGTTCCATCGCAGCTGACGACGCTCAGCCGGCCGTCCATCGATCACCACCAGGGCCACCGCGATGTGCTGCTGGGGAGTATCGTTCGCGCACGACCGCGGCGGCCGGTCCTGAGGAGAAGAGGCGGCGTAGATGGGTGTCACGAGCGAGAGCGGGCGGATCGTCGCGGGGGGCCGGAAGGGCACCTACGTACGTCTGGCCGAAGGCCCGCAGGAGCGCCATGTCTCGCGCACCGATCTGGCTCGCAAGCCCGAGGAGCTGGGCGAGCCGGTGCTGACCGTCGCGCACCTGTCCGACCTGCACATCTGCGACCACCAGTCGCCGGCTCGGGTCGAGGTCCTGGACCGGCTCATGGACCCCGACGCCACGACCCGTGAGCTGATCGACGAGATCGGGACGTACCGGGCCCAGGAGCTGTTGACCGCACAGGTCGGCGCGGCGATGGTCGAGGCGGTCAACGAGATCACCGAGGGCCCGATCGGCGGTGGCCCGCTCGACCTGGCGATCGCGACCGGCGACAACACCGACAACGGGCAGTACAACGAGCTCGACTGGTATCTGACGCTGCTCGACGGCGGGCGCCTGACCCCCGACTCCGGCGACATGCTGCACTACGAAGGCGTCGCCACGCTGCCGGACAAGCGCTTCTGGCACCCTCAGGGCGAGACGCACGACATGCGCCGGGGCGACCACGGCTTCCCGCTCGTCCCCGGGCTGCTGAAGGCCGTGCGCCGCGCGATCGACTCACCCGGGCTGGAGGTGCCCTGGCTGGCCGTCAACGGCAACCACGACGGGCTGCTGCAGGGCACGGTGCCGGGCACCTCCGCCATCGGCGAGATCGCGGTCGGCGATCTGAAGGCGATCGCCATGCCCGAGCACTGGACCGACGAAGCCAAGGCGAAGCTCATCGCCGGGCTGATCTCGGGTGACCCGGTGGCGCTCGGGATGCTGGCCGAGCTGGAGCCGTACGAGGTGACCCCCGACCGTCGCCGCCGGCAGACGACGCTGCAGGAGTTCGTCGACTCCCACGTGCACGACGAGGCGAAGCCGCCGGGCCACGGCTTCAAGGCGGGCGGGAAGCCCTACTACCGCTACGACGTCAACGACGAGGTCACCTTCGTCGTCCTCGACACGGTCAACCCGGCCGGCGGTTTCCAGGGGTCGATCGACGCCGAGCAGCTCGAGTGGCTCGACGCCGTGCTCGCCTCCACCGACTACGACGAACGGCTCGCGGTGATCGCCAGCCACCACGACGTGGCCTCGCTGGTCAACGACATGAGCGGCGCCGGCGGCACGCGGCGGGTGCTCAGCGACGAGGTCGAGCAGACCGTCTCACGCCATGAGAGCGCCGTGCTCTGGCTCAACGGGCACACGCATCGTACGTCGGTGAAGCCTCGCGGCTCCTGGTGGGAGGTCACCGCTCCGTCCCTGATCGACTGGCCGCAGCAGGGCCGGATCGTCGAGCTCATCTCCGACGGGGACGTGCTCACCATCGCCACCACGATGCTCGACCACGCCGGTCCTGCCCGCTGGAGCGGCTCGATCGAGGAGGTGGGCCACCTCGCCTCGCTCTCCCGTGAGCTGTCCGCCAACGACTGGCAGGGGCCGCAGGTGCGCCTCGCCGAACACCCGTCGGCAGGGACGGCTCAGGATCGCAACGTACTGCTCCATCTGCTCGATCCGAGGGCCTGAAAGGCCTCCGACACGCCGTTATCTAGCGGATGACAGGCGGGTGGGGTTGCGTGGACCAGCGTTCTCCGCTGGACTACCACCAACCAAGTTCATGCAAGCGGCGTGGACATCAAGCTTTTGGAGGAACGACACGTGAGCTCGACCGCAGCCACAGGGCCTGCGGACCGGCTGGGCCTCAAGTCCGGCATGGTCATCCAGGAACTGGGCTGGGACAACGACACTGATGACGAGCTGCGGGTCGCCATCGAAGACTCCGTCGACGCAGATCTGGTCGACGGCGACTACGGCAACGTGGTCGACGCCGTGCTGCTGTGGTGGCGCGATGACGACGGTGACCTCGTCGACGGCCTCGTCGACGCGCTGACCGACCTCGTCGGTGGTGGGGTCATCTGGCTGCTGACGCCGAAGGTGGGCCGCCCGGGTGCGGTCGACCCGGCCGACATCGCCGAGGCCGCGCCGATCGCCGGACTGTCCCAGACCACCACCGCATCTGTGAGCAAGGACTGGGCAGCGACGCGTCTGCTGGCGCCGAAGACGCCGGTCTGAGGCGCCGGCGCTTGGGTGGATGGACATCCCATGGTCATCGGGACACGCGTCCCACTAGAATCCGCGGGGTGTTCTCGACAACGGCTGCCAAGGCACGTACCGCCGGCTCTGCGGTGAAGATCCTCGCCGGCTCGGGCATCGTCCGACCGGTCAACCCCTTCGGGCTCGCCCGGACCGGGCTGGCGCTGGCGCGCTGGGGCACCGGTCCGGCGGGTGGGTTCATCGGTCTGGCTCACCGCTATCCGCGACGACTCGCGGTGATCGACGAGTTGGGCTCGCTGACGTACGCAGACCTCGACCGCCGCTCCAACGCGATCGCCCGGGCCCTGGCCGCCCGTGGGATCGGGGAGGGCGACGGGGTCGCGATCATGTGTCGCAACCACCGCGGCTTCGTCGACGCCACCCTCGCCGTCGCCAAGCTTGGTGCCGACGCCCTCTATCTGAACACGGCCTTCGCAGGCCCGCAGCTCGTCGGGGTCCTCGAGCGCGACCAGCCCGCGCTGGTCATCCATGACGAGGAGTTCACCGGACTGCTCGCGGAGGCGACCACAGCCGCGAGGCTGGTCGCGTGGGTGGACTCCTCCGAGCCTGGGGAGACGCTCGAGTCGCTGGTTTCGGGCGACGCCCGGCCGGTTGCCCCGCCGAAGCGGCACGGCCGGATCGTCATCCTCACCTCCGGCACCACCGGGGCGCCGAAGTCGGCGCCGCGCCCGGAGGCCGGGTTCGATGCGGCGGTCGCGCTGATGTCGCGGATGCCGATGAAGGACGGCTGGCGCTGCTTCGTCGCCGCCCCGCTCTTCCACACCTGGGGGCTCGCCCACCTGCTCTTCGCCGAGCTGCTCGGCACCACCATGATCCTGCGTCGCCGGTTCGACCCGGAGGACGCCGTGGCGACCCTCGCGGAGACCCGGGCCGACTCGTTCGTGGTCATCCCGGTCATGATGCAGCGGATCCTGTCGTTGCCGGAGGAGACGCTGGCTGCGTACGACCTGGAGGGGATCGCCTCCCGGCTGAAGGCCGTCGCGTCCTCCGGCTCGGCGCTGCCCGGCGATCTCGCGCTGGAGTGGATGGATCGATTCGGCGACTCGCTCTACAACGTCTACGGATCGACCGAGGTCTCCTACGCCTCGATCGCCGACCCCGTCGACCTGCGCGAGGCGCCGACCTCGGCCGGCAAGGTGCCGTGGGGCACCCGGATGCGGATCCTCGACGGCGACGGCGTCCCGATGCCCGATGGTGAGGCCGGCCGGATCTTCGTCGGCAACGGGCTCCTCTTCGAGGGCTACACCACCGGCGGCGGCAAGGAGGTCGTCGACGGTCTGATGGCGACCGGTGACGTCGGCCGCTTCGGGCCCGACGGCCGGCTCTATGTCGAGGGCCGTGACGACGACATGATCGTCTCCGGTGGCGAGAACGTCTTCCCGCAGGAGGTCGAGGACTGCCTGATGCGCCACCCGCTGATCGCCGACGCGGCCTGTGTCGGTGTCGAGGACCCTGACTTCGGCAAGCGGTTGCGCGGGTTCGTCGTCCTGGTGGCGGAGGCCGATCCGGGTGCCGACGTCGAGGCGGTGCTCAAGGACTGGGTCAAGGACAATCTGGCGCGTTTCAAGGTGCCGCGAGAGATCGTGGTGACCGACGCGTTGCCTCGCAACGCCACCGGCAAGGTGCTGCGTCGCGAGCTGGCGCAGCGGTGATCACCCCATCTCGGGGCCCACGTGACGGAATGAATTTCGCTTCCGTCGACAGCAAGGGGATGCTGGACCTGTGAGTGGACTTCAGATCGGCGCACCGGCCCCCGACTTCACCCTGCGTGACCAGTTCGGTGCCGACGTGACGCTGTCGGACTTCTACGGCAAGAAGGCCGTGGGGATCTTCTTCTTCCCGTTCGCCTTCTCCGGCGTGTGCACCGGTGAGATGAGCGGTCTGCGCGACCGGCTCGACGAGTTCGTCACCTTCGACACCGAGGTCCTGGCGATCTCGTGCGACCCGGTGTACGCCATGCGGCAGTTCGCCGACACCGACCGGCTCAACTTCTCGGTGCTCTCCGACTTCTGGCCGCACGGTGAGGTGGCTCAGGCCTATGGCGTCTTCAACGACCGCACCGGCGCCCCCCGACGGTCCTCCTACATCGTCGACAAGGCTGGCCTGGTGCGGTGGGCCGTGCACAACGACAACGCCGACGGCCGCGACCTCGACGAGCATCTCCGCCAGCTCCACGCGGCGGTGTGAGGAAGTAGTTTACGGGTCATCAAAGGTCCGTTAACAGGCTGGTTACATGGCTTTTCTATGCCAGGGGTGGGATCTACTCTTGAGGTGTTGAGCCGCTGATGACCCGAGACGTCAGCGGCTCAACTTCCATTTCAGGGTTGGTACGTCGGCCCGGTTCGTCGGGCCCGCCCCTGATCGCGTACTCTTGGGGCGCTTTGGACGCATAGCTCAGCTGGTAGAGCGCCTCCCTTACAAGGAGGATGTCGGGGGTTCGAGTCCCTCTGCGTCCACCACGATCGTTCGCTTCCGCGAAACCGATCGCTGCCGTACGTGGCGGCCGATATCTTTGCTCGAACTGACACCCGCCGAGCGTGTCCGAGCTCAGGGAGCCCCCATGCCCCAGCGCCCTTCCATCATCGGTCCGGTCATCGCGGCGGTCGTCGGGCTCGCCGGTCTGATCGGCGGATTCGTACGTGTCGAACGGACTCGGTGGGTGTTCGGCGGCGACGAGGTGTCGGCCACGGACACCTGCACATCCTTCGACACCAGCGGGGAGATGCTGGAGAGCGGCCCGTGCAGCGCGATGGCGGAGCTGGTGACGAAGACGGAGTCGATGAGCATGTGGCTCAGCTTCTGTGGGGCCGTGGTGCTGGTGATCGCGGTAGTGCTGATCGTGCGGCGGCTCAACGACTACTAGGCCGGGTCAGCGAGGCGCGACGTTACGTCCCCGGCGGGGTGGGGCAGGAGTGTGCGGGCGGTGGCGAAGGCGATCAGGACGATCGCGATGACCATGCTCGCGGTGCCGGTCCAGCCGGCTGCGAAGGCGAGGCCGCCGAGCCAGCCGAAGAGGCTGGAGCCGGCGTAGTAGAAGAGCGTGTAGAGCGAGGTGGCTTGCGCGATCCCGCTGGTCGCCATCGGGCCCACCCAGCCCGACGCGATCGAGTGCGCGGAGAAGTAGGCCGTCGCGAACAGCAGCAGCCCGATCAGGACCGTCGGTAACCGGTCGGGGATCGTCAGCGCGGCTCCGGCGGCCATGGTCAGGGACGAGACCAGGAGGACCCGTCGGCGGCCGAAGCGGGCCGCGAACGTCGCTGCCAGCCGGGCCGACACCGCGCCGGAGAGCCCGGCCAGGAAGATCACCGCGGTCAGCGCCGGCGGCAGGTCGAACGGCTCCAGCTCGAGCCGGTAGCCGAGGTAGTTGAAGACCGCCACCTGCGCGCCCATCAGGAAGAACGCCTGCGCGTAGAGCGCGAGCTGGCCCGGGTTGGTGAGGTTGGCGACCATCCCGGCCCACACGCCGGCCGGGCGTGGAGTCGTCGCGGGGCTGGGGCGCTCGGGCGGGAGTGCGGTGACCGCGACGGCGGCGCCGAGTGCGGTGAGGCCTCCGGCCACGAGGGCCGCCACGCGCCAGTCGCTCACGTCGGCGACAGGCGCGGCGATCAGGCGTCCGACGAGGCCGCCGACGACCGTTCCGGAGATGTACGTCGCGCCCGCGGCCATCGCGTCGCGTCGGCCGACCTGCTCGCTGAGGTAGGCGAGAGCGAGCGCCGGGGTGCCGCCCAGGGCGATGCCCTGCGCGACGCGAAGGAGGATGAGGACGGGGAACGAGGTCACGAACGGGAGCGCCAGTCCGATCGCCGCCGCGGTGACGATGGCGATCGTCATCGACCGCGCCCGGCCGATCCGGTCGGCGACCCACGACCAGCCGAGTGCGGCGACCGCGAGCCCGATCGTGGCCCCGGAGACGGTCAGTGCAGCCTGGGAGGCATCGACCGCGAAGTCGCGGCTGAGCGCCGGGATCAGTGCCTGGGGGTAGTAGAGCTGCACGAACGTCGTCATCCCGATCGCGACGAGCGCGATCAGCACGCGTCGGTGGCCGGGGTCGGTGGGTTCCTGTTCGCTCACCGGCTTCACGCTAAGGAGCCGGTGATCATGCGTCCAATGCATGGGTGATGCACAAAGAATGCTGATGCGCATACGATGTCAGGTGTGGATGCCACTGCACGGAACGTCCTGCCGATGCTCCCGGCCCTCGCCGCCCTGGCCGAGACGGGACAGACGCTCGCCGCCGCCGACCTGCTGCAGATGCCACAGCCCACGGTGAGCCGCATGCTCGCGCGCCTCGGTCGGGAGCTCGGCGTGGACGTGGTCGAGCGGCACGGGCGCGGTCTGCGGCTCACTCGGGCAGGGGAGGCGTTGGCCCCGCACGCCGCCGCCGCGGTCGCCGCGGCCACGGCGGGGATCGAGGCGGTCCGGGCCCAGGAGTCAGGTACCCGCGGTCGGATCGCCCTCGCGTTCCAGAGCACGCTCGGCGAGCGGGTCGTGCCGGCGCTGGTCAAGGCGTTCCTCCAGCAGCATCCGGGTGCTTCCGTCGACCTGCTCCAGACCTCGCGGCCGCGGTGCCTGGCAGCCGTCGCCGACGGCGCTGCCGAGGTCGCGCTGATCTCGCCGCTCGAGGCCGACTCCGGCCTGCGCCAATGGCGGCTGCACAGCGAGCCGCTGGTCCTGGTCGTACCGACCGGCCACCGGCTGGCCACCCGTGCCCGGGTGAGCTTCGAGGAGGCTGCCGAGGAGACGTTCATCTGTATGAAGCGCGGTTATGGGATGCGTACGCTGCTCGATGAGCTCGCCCTGGCCAGCGGCGTCACGCCGACCGTCGGGTTCGAGGGTGACGACCTCGCAACGCTCCGGGGGCTGGTCTCGGCCGGTCTCGGAGTGAGTCTGGCTCCCCGCGACCCGCACGGCGCCACCGGCTGCGTCGAGGTGCCGTTGACGAACCCCGAGGCGGTCCGGCACATCGGTGCCTGCTGGCTCGACCGCCGGCCGTCGACCCTCGCGGCCGCCTTCCAGGACCTGCTCCGTCGCCGGGGGCGGCGGCTGACCGAGATCGGCCTGCGTCCCCTGGCCGGGTGATCCTCTCGTTTCCTCGGAGAAATCCGTGCGCCGCCGGATCGGGCGGTGCCATCATGAACCGCATGGCAGGTCGGAACATCGCCGGACGACAGGACGCCTCACCACGGGGCTACTTCGACGGCACCATCGAGGTCCTCCACCACGACCTCGCCCTTCCTGAGGCCTCGGTCAGCCACACTGGCGGCCCCGACCGCGTCCACACCGACGACCCCGGCACCGAGACCGAGTTCGACCCCGTACGCCGCGTCGGGTTCACCGCGCCTCTCCGGATCCGTGAGCCGCTCGTCTGGGAGGGCGATCAGGCCTGAGCCCCTCCGTCGCTGCTCAGGAGTAGGTCGAGGCGGTCTCCACGAGCACATCGTGCAGGGCCAGGTCGGCGGCGCTGCGTACCCGGCCCGCGCGGTGGGCGACGAGGATGCGCCGAGGGGGAGCGGTGTCGCCGAGGGAGATGACGCGTACGTCGGGATGCTGGTTGACGGTCGCCGTCCGCGGCGCGAGGGCGATGCCGAGGCCGACGCTGACCATGGCCTGGGCCTCCTGGTAGTCGTTGGCCTGGAAGGCGATGGTCGGGGTGAAACCCGCCGCGACAGCGCTTCGCTGCAGGACCTCGACGACTGGGTGCCCGCCGGCCCGGATGATCCATGGCTCCTCGGCGAGGTCGGCCATCCGCACCGTACGCCGCCGTGCCAGGCGGTGGGTGGCGCCGACGAGGAGCACGGTGGGGTCGGTGAAGAGCTCGGTCAGCACCAGCTCGTCGTTGACGACCCGCTCCCAGGCATAGTCCCACAGGAGCGACATGGCGACCTTGCCCTCCTCCAGCATGCGCACCAGGTCGTCCTCGCGGCCGCTGTGGATGGTCAGTGCGATGTTGGGGTAGAGCTCGCGGTAGCGGCGGACGGCCAAGGGCAGGAACGAGCTGCCGATGGTGGGGAAGGTCCCCAGGGTGACGCTGCCGCGACGTACGCCGGCGATGTCGGCGAGGTCGGACTCGGCGGCCGCGAGCTGGCGCAGAACCTTGCGTGCGTGGGTGGCGAGCACGAGACCCGCGTCGGTCGGGGTCATGCCGCGGGCGTGGCGGTCCAGGAGGGGCTGGCCGGCTTCGCGCTCGAGCCTCAGCAGCTGTTGTGAGATCGCGGAGGGTGTGTAGCCCAGTGCCGTGGCCGCGCTGGTCACCGATCCTTCCTCCACGATCGCCAACAGGATCTGCAGCCGTTTGATGTCGAGCACGGCCCCAGTCTGCATGAAGTTCTCCTACATGGCCATGTAGGGGCGTGCAGTGCTGCTTCAGCCGCGACGAGGCCAGTGCAGGGCGTAGAGGCGTCCCGGAGGCATCTGCTGGGCATGCAGTTTTGCTACACGATCATGTTCGAACTCGTGATTGTGCTACAAGTCACCTCCCTCCAGTCTTTGGGGGTCCGGAAAGCCCGGACGACTCGGCCCAGGAGGCAATATGCGCGAGATCGCCGCGACATGGATGCGGGGTGGCACCAGCAAGTGCTGGGTCTTCCGTCGCGACGACCTGCAGGTCCCGGATCTGTCCGTCGACGAGGTGCTGCTGCGGATCTACGGCAGTCCTGACCACCGCCAGGTCGACGGGGTCGGTGGTGGTACGTCCACCACGAGCAAGGCGGTCATCCTCGCTCCCTCCGCCGCGTCCGAGGTGGACGTGGAGTACACGTTCGCCCAGGTCGGCATCGAGGAGGCCAAGGTCGACTGGGGGAGCAACTGCGGCAACTGCTCCGCGGTGGTCGCCTCGTTCGCGATCCGCGAAGGATGGGTGCGGACCGGGGCGCCGGAGACGGCGGTCCGAGTCCTCAACACCAACACCGACCAGCTCATCGTGCAGCGCGTACCGACACCCGGAGGCGTGCTCGACGAAGAGGCCTCCGAGGCCATTCCCGGCGTCCCGTTCCTCGGTGCGCCGGTCCGGATGGGCTTCGTCGATCCGGCGGGCCGGAGCACCGGACATCTCTTTCCCACCGGGCACCAGCGCGATGTCCTCTCCGAGGCCGTCGATGGCGTGGTCGTCACGCTCATCGACGCGGGCGCCCCGGTGGTCGCGGCCGCCGCCGCCGACTTCGGTGTTCGCGGCGACGAGGACGTCGCTGAGCTCGACATGGTGCCCGGGCTCCTGGCCCGCCTCGATGCCGTACGCCGGGAGGCAGGTGTCCTGATGGGGCTCGCCCCGACCCCGGAGACCGTCGCCCGGGCCGTTCCGAAGCTCGCGCTCGTCTCGGCCCCCGATCCGGCCGACGAGGTGGGGACCGACCTGACCGTTCGCATGCTGTCGATGGGCCGCTTCCATCCGGCGGTGCCGGTGACCGGCTCGGTCGCGCTGACGCTGGCCGCGGGCGCTCCCGGAACGGTGGTCCACGACCTCGTCCCTGCCGGGCGTCCCGCCACCGCCCTGCGGCTCGGGACGCCTGCGGGCCGCGTGAGCACCTTCGCCGAGGAGCACCACGGCGTCCCCGTCGTCGGTGTCGTACGCACCTACCGCCGCCTCGCCCACGGGTCCGTGGTCCTTCCGGACCCGCCCCTGCTGCCGTCCGCGTCGGCTTAACCATCAGACCCCTTGACACGGGATGCCCGTGTGAGGCTCGCTTCACCTGGAGGAACTCATGACCCAGCACGTCGACGAAGAGGACGTGGCCACGACCGCAGAGGATGTCGGCCCCACGCAGGATCCGCCGGAACGACCGGCGCCGACCCCGCGACTCGCCGGCGCCGTCCTCGCAGGCTTCACCGCACTGGCGGTGGGCGTCTCCGTCCTGGGCGGGGACTTCCTGAACCCGGCCGCCTCGACGGCCGACGGTGACTACGCGGGTGAGACCGTCGAGATGATGATCCCCCTCGCCGAGGGCGGGGGCACCGACACCTGGGCGCGGTTCGTCGGCGCCGAGCTGACCGAGGCGGTGCCCGGCTCCCCGGGTCTGGCCCCGGTCAACGACGACGGCGGCGAGGGCATCCTCGGCACCAACCACTTCATGTCCTCGGCGAAGACCGACGGGACCGATGTGCTGGTCAGCACCGCCTCGACGGTGGTGCCCTACCTCCTGGACATGCCGTCGGTGCGCTACGACTTCAACAACCTGCGCCCGGTCCTCGCCAACGGCACCGGCGCGGTGGTCTACGCCCGGACCGGTGCCGGTGTGCACGGTGTCGAGGACCTCATCGACCGGGACAAGCCCCTCATCTTCGGCGGCATCGCGGCGACCAGCCTCGACCTGACGACGATGCTGGCCTTCGACCTGCTCTCCGCCGACATCGACTCGACCTTCGGGTTCGAGGGGCGAGGGCCCGTGAACCTCGCCCTGCAGCGCGGCGAGGTCGACATCGACTATCAGACGACGTCCTCGTACGAGCCGGCGGTCGAGCCGCTGGTCGAGGACGGCACCGCGGTGCCGCTCTTCTCGCTCGGGCAGGTGGATGAGGACGGCGAGATCGTGCGCGATCCCAACTTCCCCGACCTGCCGACCGTCGTCGAGACGTACGAGAAGATCTACGGCGAGCAGCCGGATCCGGAGGCACTGGAGACCTATCGCGCCATCCTGGCGTTGACCTACACCTATCAGAAGGCGCTGTGGGTGCCTGAGGACACGCCGGACGAGGCGGTCGAGCTGCTGCGGTCGACGGCCGAGGAGATGGGTGCCGAGCCCGCCTTCCAGAAGTCCGCCGCCGAGGTGCTCGGTGGCTATCCGCTCGACGCCTCCGCCGACCTCGCCGACCGGATCGGCGAGGCGTACCGGGTGGACGAGAGCGTCCGCCACGACGTCCTCGAGCTGCTCGAGAACGACTACGACATCACGATCGAGCAGGGGTAGGACCATGACCGACGCAGCCTTCTCGGCCCTCGCCTCCCTGGCCGACCCCTCCCTCCTGATGATGCTCGCCGTCGGCGTGGTGGCCGGCCTGGTCATCGGCCTGATCCCGGGCCTCGGCGGCACCGGCGCGGTGGCGATCCTGCTGCCGATCACGTTCGGGATGGACCCCGAACCCGCACTCGCGATGCTCATCGGAGCGCTGGCCGTCGTGCACACCTCGGACACGGTCGCCGCCGTCCTGCTCGGCGCGCCCGGATCGGCATCGGCCAGCGTGACGATGCTCGACGGCTACTCGATGGCCAGACAAGGACAGGCCAAACGCGCGCTGTCCCTCGCCTTCCTCTCCTCGATGGCCGGCGGCCTGATCGGAGCGGTCGGGCTCACGCTCGCCATCCCGTTGGCCCGGCCCCTGGTGCTGTCCTTCGGCAGCCCGGAGCTCTTCATGCTGACCATCCTCGGCGTCTCGCTCGCCGCGGTGCTCTCGCGCGGCAACGTCGTCAAGGGTCTGACCGCCGGCCTGCTCGGTCTCCTGCTCGGTCTCGTCGGTACCTCGCCCACGACCGCGGAGGAGCGGTTCTCCTTCGGGTCGCTGTTCCTCAGCGACGGCATCTCGCTGGTCGCCGTCGCGCTGGGTGTGTTCGGGCTCGCCGAGATCGCCAGCCGGGTGGGGCAGCGTCGGGTGACCGAGAAGCCAGTGGAGCTCTCCGGCGGCTGGGGATCAGGCATCCGCGAGTGGATCACCCACTGGACCCACGTCATCCGGGGCGCCCTGATCGGCATCTGGGCCGGCGTGCTCCCCGGGGTCGGCGCCACCGCCGGCACCTGGCTCGCCTACGGGCAGGCCGTCGCCACCGCCAAGGACAAGCGCAAGTTCGGCAAGGGTGACCCGCGTGGCATCGTCGGTCCGGAGAGCGCGAACAACTCCGTCGAGGCGGGCGACCTGATCCCGACCTTCCTCTTCGGCATCCCCGGCGGAGTGCCGTCGGCGATGCTGCTCGGGATGCTGCTGACGTACGGCATCCAGCCGGGGCCGGCGATCGTCACCGACCATCTCGACCTGATGTACCTGATCGTGTGGGCCTTCGCGATCGCCTCGGTCGCCGGAGCGTTCCTCTGCTTCCTGGCCACCGGCTCGCTCGCCAAGCTCACCAAGGTGCCGTTCGCGGTGCTCGGGCCCGGCCTTCTCGTGGTGATGCTGCTGGGTGCGTTCCAGGAGGGTGGCCAGCTCGGCGACCTGTGGGTGATGGTCGCGCTCGGTGTGGTCGGCTTCTTCCTCAAGGCCACCGGGATGCCGCGGGCTCCGTTCCTGATCGGCTTCGTCCTGGCCATCCCGATGGAGCGCTACTACTACCTGACCGCCAGCCTGTACGACGGTGCCTCCTGGGTCACGCGACCCGGCGTGCTCGTCTTCGCAGCGCTGCTGGTCGTGCCGGTGCTGTGGGCGCTCCTGAAGCGGCTCCGCCGGGCTGCCGGGGCGGTCGACGACGGCCACCGCGACGAGCACGAGAGCGACGAGGGCGATGAGGGTGACCTGGACGACCTGGAGGGCTCGCTGGCGCGTACGCCCTGGTCCCTCGCGGTCGCCGTCATCGCGCTGCTCGTCTTCGCCGGGGCGCTGTGGGTGAGCGGATCGTTCTCCGCGGAGGCGAGCCTGATGCCGCGGCTCGTCGCGCTGGGCGGCCTGGTCGCGGCGGGTGTCCTCACCTGGCAGGAGCTCCGGGCCAGGCGGCGAGGAGCCCAGCGGGACGAGGGCGGGGACGTCGAGGAGCCGTCCGGCGCCTCCGGCACGACCATGGTCGCCACCCGCGTCGCTCCGAAGGTCGATGCCCGGGCTCTGGCCCGTCGCCACGACCTGATCATCGCGCTCCGTACCTTCGCGGCCATGGCGGCGTTCCTGGTCCTGGTCATGCTCGGCGGCTACCTCGCGGCGACCCTGGTGTTCACGCCGTTGTTCCTGTTGTACGCGGCCCGCACCCGCCCACGTACGGCGATCATCTACACCCTCGTCCTGGGTGCCGTGCTGCTGGCGCTGCCGTCCCTGCTGCCGGTCGACCTGCCCCTGGGCCTGCTGCAGTGACCAGGCCGACCTCCTGCCCGTCCACGCTCCACCGAAAGGAACGCCGATGACCATCGTCGTCGCCTACGCCGACACCCCACCCGGATACGCCGCCGTCGAAGGCGCGGTCACCGAGTCCCGAGAGGGCGAGTCCGTCGTCATCGTGCCCGCCGTGCGCGGCGAGCGGATCCCCGAGGTCGGAGAGGTCGAGGCCCGGTGGCCGGATCTCGCCGGCCGGGTCGAGGTCGAGCGCGGAGATCTCGGCGACCCGAGCGACACCGTCGTCCAGGTCGCCCAGCGGCTCGACGCCCGCCTGATCGTCCTCGGTCTCCGCGCTCGTACGCCGGTCGGCAAGCTGGTCTTCGGCAGCACTGCCCAGCGGATCCTGCTCGACGCCACCTGCCCCGTGCTCGCGGTCAAGCCATCCGTGGCTGCGTCGTGAGCGCCGGCGCGTAGCGCTGAACGGCTGAGCCGGGGTGATCTTGATTCAGATCGCCTCGGCTCAGCCGCATCAGCCATTTGGCTGATTCGTGCCTCAGCCTTGTTCGCGATGATCCGCCGGGCCGCGGCTGGTGGAGTTGGTGGCATGGCAGATTCTCTGGTTCGTACGCGGTCGGGTGCCCGTCCGCATCTCTCAGACAGGTTGACCTCGCGGCGGGGAGCGTGGGTGGCGCTCGGGCTCGCGGTGGTCGTGATGGGGGTGCTCTTCGGGGTCTTCGCCGGTGCGGAGGCGCCGGCGCAGACCGGGCAGGCGCCGGCGGATGCGGAGTCGACGCGGGTGAGCGAGCTGCTGGAGGAGTTCCCCGGTGCGGATCGACAGTCCGTGCTCGTCGTCGCCTCCCGCGACGACGGCGGTGCTCTCGCCCCGGCTGATCTCGACGACCTCGAGCGGCTCGGGGTCCAGGTCGGAGCTCAGGCGGCGCCGGGCTCCGCCGGTCCGATGGTCAGCGAGGACGACAAGGCCGCGGCTCTCACCGTGCCGGTCACGGTCGGCGCCGACAACGCCGAGACGTTGGAGGTGATCAAGGCGCTGCGTACGGACATCGCGGCGCAGGCCCCCGACGGGATCACCCTGCAGGTGACCGGCGGCCCGGCGTTCGGGGCCGATGCGGCCGCTGCGTTCGACGGCGCCGACGTCACGCTGCTGCTGGTGACGATCCTGATCGTGGCGCTGCTGCTGATCATCACCTATCGCTCGCCGGTGCTGTGGCTGATCCCGCTGGTCGTGGTCGCCCTCGCCGACGGGCTCGCCGCGCGCGTCACCGCGGCGGCGGGAGAGCTGTGGGACTTCGGGTTCGACGCCGGTGTCGTCAGCGTCCTCGTCTTCGGCGCGGGGACCAACTACGCGCTCCTGCTGATCTCGCGCTACCGGGAGGAGCTGCAGCGGACCGATGACGACCGTCTGGCGCTGAGCACGGCCTGGCAGAAGACGGTGCTCGCGATCCTCGCCTCCAACCTGACGGTGGTGCTCGCCCTGCTGACGCTGGTCCTCGCCACGATCCCGATGACTCGTGGCCTGGGAGTTCCCGCGGCGATCGGTCTGCTCATCGCCCTCGTCGCGGTGCTGTTCGTGCTGCCACCGGCCCTGGCGGTGTGTGGCCGTCGACTGTTCTGGCCGTTCGTCCCTCGTCCGGGTGAGGCACGTGACCAGGGCGGGGTCTGGCGCGCGGTCGCGTCGCGGGTCCTGAAGCGTCCGGTGGTGAGCCTGCTGGGCGGGCTCGCGCTGCTCGCGGTGATGGCCTCCGGCCTCTTCGGTACGTCGGTCGGGCTCGACCAGGTCGAGAAGTTCCGGGTGCAGTCCGAGTCGGCTGCCGGTCTCGAGACGCTCTCGGCGCACTTCCCGCCCGGTGCGGCCCAGCCGGCCTACATCGTCGCCGACAGTGCTGCCGCCGCCGAGGTGGCCGCGGCCGCGGGTGAGGTGGAGGGTGTCGTGCGCGCCCAGCCGGCCGGGGTCACCGACGACGGGTCCTTGACGAAGATCATGGTGACCAGCGACTACTCGCCGGGTACCGAGCGGAGTCTCGACCAGATCACCGACCTGCGCGAGGCGGTCCACCCGATCGCGGGTGCGGACGCCCTCGTCGGTGGCGCGGTCGCGACCGAGCTGGATGCGCGCGACGGGGGTGAGCGCGACCTGCTCGTGGTGGCGCCGCTGGTGCTCGCGGTGAGCTTCCTGGTGCTCCTCGTGCTGCTGCGTTCACTGGTCGCACCGGCGCTGCTGCTCCTGGTGAACCTCGCCAGCGCGGTCGCCGCGATCGGTGCCGGGGCCTGGCTGAGCCGCGTCCTGTTCGATCAGCAGGCGCTCGACCTGCAGGTGCCGATCCTGGCGTTCCTGTTCCTGGTCGCCCTGGGGATCGACTACACGATCTTCCTCGTCCACCGGGCGCGCGCGGACGCGTCGCGGCTCGGCACCCGGGCCGGTGTGGTCGAGGCGGTCGCCCACACTGGTGGCGTGATCACCAGCGCAGGCATCGTCCTCGCCGGGGTCTTCGCCGCTCTCGGTGTGCTGCCGCTGGTCACTCTCGGGCAGCTGGGCCTGATCGTCGGTGTGGGCGTCGTCGTGGACACGCTGGTGGTGCGTACGGTGATCGTGCCGGCGATCTTCAGCCTGGTGGGCGACCGGATCTGGTGGCCGGGAACGTTGCAGGGTAGAGAATCGAGGCCATGAGCGTCGTACACGCGCCGTTGCGGCGGCCCGGCTCGGGATCGATCCCCGCCGGGCCGACTGTGCGGGCGATGGAGATCGGGCAGCACGTCATCGCCGTGGTGCTGACCGCGATCGGCGTCAGCAGGGCGATCGGCGACGGGGTGGCGGCTCCCGCCGCGATCGTCTCCGGGGTCGCGATCCTGCTCTGGCACACCGCGGGCACGGTCCTGCCGTCCAGGACGCGCTCGCACAGCCTTCCGGTGTGGTGGCTGCTCGGCTTCGCGGTGATCTGGATCGGCGCCGTCGCCGTCTCGCCCGAGTTCGTCTGGCTGGCCTTCCTGCTGTGGCTGCTGGCCGGGCACCTGCTGCCGCTGCGATGGGGGCTGGCCTTCTCGGCCGTCATCCTCGTGGTCGTGGTGGTCGCGCCGATCCTGCACCATGGCACGACCAGCTACGCGGACGTCTTCGGGCCGCTCATCGGGGGCGTCTTCGCGTTCGGCATCTCACGTGGATATCTCCAGCTGCTCCGTGACGCCGCCGAGCGCGAGCGGCTGGTGACCTCCTTGCGGAATGCGCAGCGGGAGATGGCCGAGCTGCAGGACGAGCTCGCCCTCGCCCAGCGCCACTCCGGTGCGATTGCCGAACGCACCCGGATCTCCCGCGACATCCACGACACCGTCGCCCAGGCCCTCTCCTCGATCCGCCTGCTGACCCATGCCGGAGGCAGCCGCACCACGGACGCGGACGCGTCACGGACGTTCGCGCAGGTCGAGGCGCTCGCGGGCGACAGCCTCGGCGACGTACGCCGGATCATCGCGGCGCTGGCGCCCGCCGAGCTCGAGGACGGGGCGCTCGCCTCGGCGCTCCGACGGATGCTCGACCGTGCGCATGACGAGGCCGGCCTGCTGGTCGAGCTCCATGTCGACGACACGCTCCCGATCCTTCGGACCGAGGTCGAGGTCGCGCTGCTCCGCACCGCCCAGTCGGCGCTCTCCAACGTACGTCTCCACTCCGGCGCCACCCGGGTCGTCATCACGCTGACCGACGACCAGGATGCGGTACGCATGGACATCAGCGACGACGGCGCCGGGTTCGACGTCGCCGCCTGGGAGCGGGACGCCGGTGTGGGGTCGTCCAGCTATGGCCTGCGGTTCATGCGGGCCCGGCTGCGCGAGCTCGGCGGAGGGCTCGACGTGGAGAGCACGCCGGGCGAGGGCACCGCCATCTCAGCCCATCTCCCGATCCACATCGAGGCGGTGTCATGACGACCACGGTGCTCCTCGTCGACGACCACCCGGTCGTACGCAGCGGCCTGCGTGCCGTGATCGAAGCGGGCGACGCCCTGACGGTCGTCGGTGAGGCCGCCACCGGCGAGGAGGCGATCGTCCTCGCCGGTCACCTCCACCCCGATGTCGTGCTGTGCGACCTGCGCCTGGGGAGCGGGATCGACGGCATCCGGACCACGGTCGCGCTCCGCGCGCTCGATCCGGCGCCGGCCGTGCTGATCCTGACCACCTTCGACCGCGACGCCGAGGTGCTCGGTGCGATCGAGGCCGGTGCCGCCGGCTACCTCCTCAAGGACGTCGACCCCGAGGTCATCGTCCAGGGAGTCCGCCGTGCTGCCAGCGGCGAGATGGTCCTCGCCCCGGACCTGGCCACCCGGGTGCTCAAGGGCATGCGCAGCCCGTTGCCGCGGCTCACCGATCGCGAGATCGAGGTGCTGCGGCACCTCGCCAGGGGAGCGACCAACAAGGAGATCGCGCGCACCCTCTTCGTCACCGAGGCCACCGTGAAGAGCCACCTCGCGCACATCTTCACCAAGCTCGACGTCGACAGCCGCTCCCGCGCCATCCACGTCGCGCAGGAGACCGGCCTGATCTGAGCGGCGGCCTCAGTGCTCGACGAGTCCCGACTGGTAGGCCCACACGGCGGCCTGGAGGCGGGACCTGACCCCGAGCTTGGGCATCATCCGGGCCAGATGGGACTTGACCGTGGAGATCTCCAGGACGAGCGCCTGGGCGATCTCCTCGTTGGACATGCCCTCGGCGAGGTGGAGGAGGATGTCGAGCTCGCGGGTGGTGAGGACCTCGCTGGCGCGCGCGGCGGTCACGGGCTGCGTACGCCTTCGGGTGACGACCTCGCGGAGGACCCGTCGGGTCAGAGAGGTGTCGAGGGTGCCGTGGCCGGCGGCGACGGAGCGGACCGCGGCGACGATCGCGTCCGGGTCGGCGTCCTTGAGGAGGAACCCGGAGGCGCCGGCCTCGAGGGCACCGAAGACGTAGTCGTCGATGTCGAAGGTGGTCAGGACGAGCACCGGGATCGGGTCGGCGACGTCGGGCCCGCAGAGCTCGCGGGTGGCGCTGATGCCGTCGCGGCCGGGCATGCGGATGTCCATGCAGACCACGTCCGGCCGCAGCGCGAGCGCCTGCTCGACCGCCTCCGCACCGTCCTCGGCCACCGCGACGACCTCGATGTCGGGCTCGGTGCCCAGCAGTGTACGCAGCCCGGCACGCACCAGCGGCTGGTCGTCGGCGACCACGACCCGGATCATGCCGTGATCCTCAGCCGGGTCTGCCAGCCGCCCTCGGCGGTCGGTCCGGCCTCGAGGATCGAGTCGGTCAGGTCGGCGCGCTCCTGCATGCCGACCAGGCCCAGGCCACGCCGCGCCGACCTCTCGCCGGACGGGACGGGCGTGGCCGGTGGCCCGTTGCGGACCGTGATCACCACCTCGGCCGGGTCCTGGGTGTCCAGGACCACCACGCAGCGGGCCCCAGGCGCATGCCGGGCCGCGTTGGCGAGGCACTCCTGCACCGTGCGATAGGCGGACAGCTGGGCGAGCGGCCCGACGTTCTCGACGGCGGCGCCGGTCCCCGGCGTCGCGAGCTCCACCTCGAGTCCCGCGCGCCGTGCTTCCTCGACGAGCGAGGCCAGCTGGGACAGCCGCTCCTGCCCGCCCGCGTCATCGGCCTGCCCGGGACTCCGCAGGAGCGTGACCAGGCCACGCAGCTCGCGCAGCATCGCGGTGCTCTGGGTGCGGACCTGGCGTACGGAATCCTTCGCACCGGCCGGGTCGGTGTCGATCTGCCGCTCGACCGCGCCCGTCATCACCGCGATCCCGGTCAGGTGGTGGGCGGCGATGTCGTGGAGCTCGCGCGCCATCGCCGTACGCTCCTCCGCGATCGCCGCGGCGATCTGGGCGGACTGCTCGCGCTCGACCGCTTGCGCCAGATCGGCGCGCGCCGACCGGGCGTCGCGACGCGCCCTCACGGTGGCGGCGAGCAGCGCCGGCAGGACGATCACGCCCGCCCCCTGGACGAGGCCTCCGAGGACCGCTGTGCCGAGCGGAAGATCGATGCTGGTCTGACTCAGGCCCGTCCCGACCGCGACCAGCAGTCCGGCTCCGGCCAGCGCAGCGGCAAGGGCACGGGCCCGGCGGGGGAGCTCGACCGAGCTCACCGCCGACCACACCGCGACCAGCACGGCGGCCGCGGCGAGGCTGGTGGAGTCGCCGGCGCCGCCGAGCGCCAGCATGACCGAGGCGGAGGCAACGGCCAGCAGCACCGCCAACGGTCGGGAGCTCCGCTCGAGGAGCGTCGCCGCCTGGGCGGTGAGCACCAGCAGTGCGACCCACCAGCCACCGCTGCCGAGCGCCGGGCCGGCGATGGAGGCGTCGGCGGAGTCGAGGCTCGGCGCGACCACCAGCAGCGCCGTGGTGACCAGCCAGACCACCACGGGTGGGATCAGTCGCGGCAGCATCCGGGTCGTCTCGTCGTTCACGCCATCATCCTTTCCCGCAACCGTCCCGGTCACCAGCATCTTTCGATGCAAGTACGAAGGTTCGGCCTTTTGCCAGGCGCGACCAGGTCGCTCGAATTTCTAGGTTCGGATCACGAGATCGACCCACCTCGAAAGGGAACGACCATGACCACGACAACGTCGGTGACCCCGCCGACGACACAGCCGGACCAAGGCCTACGAGCCTTCGTACGCCGACACCAGCTCTCCACCTTCTTCGTGCTCGCCCTCGCCGCGAGCTGGCTGGCCTGGACACCGTACGTCCTGTCCAACAGCGGCCTCGGCGTCTGGGACCTCACCTTCCCCGGCGGCGTGATCGGCGGCCAGCTCCTCGGGATGCTCCCCGGTGCGTACCTCGGCCCGATCGGCAGCGCCGCGCTGGTCACCGGGATCGTCGGGGGCCGGGCCGGCTTGCGGGCCTGGGTGCGGGGGATGTGGCGCTGGCGGGCGAGCTGGCGCTGGTACGCCGGGATCCTGATCGGCGTGCCGGCCGCGATCATCGTCTCGCTCCAGGCCGCCGGGCACCAGATGGCGACACCGTCGCAGGCGTGGCTGATCGTGGCGGTGGCGTACGTCCCGGGGCTGTTGATGCAGATGATCACCACCGGTCTCGCCGAGGAGCCGGGCTGGCGCGACTTCGCTCTGCCCCGGCTGCAGCGGAAGGTCGGACCGCTCGGCTCCGCGTTCGTGCTCGGTCCGATCTGGGCGCTGTGGCACATGCCGCTCTTCCTGACCGACTGGGGCGGCTGGCCGGAGGTCAGCTGGTTCGCGCCGCTCGTCTTCGCGGGCTTCTGCTTCACCTTCGGCATCGTGATGACCTGGGTCTTCAACCGCACCGGGCAGAGCCTGCCGCTGGCCATGCTCCTGCACGTCAGCGTCAACAACTTCGCCTCAGTGGCCTTCGCCGAGGTCTTCCCCGACGTCGACGCCGACCAGTTCCAGCTCGCGCTGCTGGTCGGGTCGGGCGTCGTCGCGGCGCTGCTCGTCGTCGCGACGCGCGGGCGGCTGGGATACTCCAGCTGATCAGATCCGCACGTCGACCGGCTCCCCGGAGGCTTCGGTCTCCGGGGCACCGTCCTCGGCCGCGGTGAGCAGGAACCGGAGCCGGGTCAGCACCAGGCCCGCGATGAGGGTGCCGCCGATCACGACGACCGCCCACAGGTGGCCGAGGCCGCTGCCGATGAGGGTGCCGGCCAGCGCCGGGCCGAGGATCTGGCCGAGGGTCAGGGTGAGACCGAGGGACGCGTTGTAGCGGCCCCGCAGGTGGTCGGGGGCGATGGTGTTCGCCAGGCCGGTCACGATCGGAGCCCACAGCGTCTCGCCGAGGCCGAAGATCGCGAGGCCGATCACGACGGCGGCGATCGCGCCGGCCACGGGCATCAGGTCGGCGGCCGCGAGCACGGTCCAGGCCAGCGACCAGGTCAGCACCGCGCAGGCCAGCGCGGTCGTGCGCCGCCACCCTGAGGTGAGCCGCAGCAGGATCACCTGCCCGCAGACGATCACCGCGGCGTTGGCGGCGAAGGCCCAGCCGAGCGCGGTCGCCGGCACCCCGGCGACGTCGACGGCGTAGGCGGTCGCGCCGGCCTCGAGCTGTCCGTAGCCGAAGGTCACCGCGAGCACGCCGCAGCCGACCAGGGCGACCGCCCGCCGGTCGCGCAGCACCTCGCCCCAGGAACCAGCGCTCGCGTCGTCGTCCGTGGAATCGTTCGTGGTGCGGGCCGGGGAGCGGACCAGGAACGCCAGCACCGCGGCATAGGCCAGATAGGCGACGGCATCGCACAGGTACAGCACCTGGAAGGTCTCCGGACGCGCCACGTCGATGAGGAAGGCGCTGACCAGCCCACCCACGCCGATGCCCGCGTTCAGCCCCAGGAAGGCGAAGCCGTAGGCCCGCTCGCGCTCCGCGGCAGGCACCATCCCGGCCAGCAGGGTCGTCGTTCCGGGCCACAGGGGAGAGGCACCCACGACCACGCCGGCGAGCACGGCCATCGTCGGCACGGTCCCGTCGACGAAGCCGAGCGACCCGATCGAGATCGCCTCCACGACGAGCGCGGCCAGCAGGACCGGGCGCGGCCCGAAGCGGTCGAGGAGCGCGCCGACCCCGGGGGCGGCAGCCAGGCCGACCAGGCCCATCCAGGCGAACATCCAGCCGGCGGTCGACGACCCGAGATCCTGCACCTGGGCCATGTAGACGTAGAGGAACGGGAGGGTCAGGCCGTTGCCGAGGGACGCGAAGGCAAAGCCTGCGAGCACGCGGGTGGCCTGGGTGGGGGAGCTCGGCACGGGTGTGATCGTCCTCTCTGTGGGCCACCTGTCTGGCGGGGGCGCGTTTAGGGTAGCCTCACTTAGGTTCGCCTAACCTAATCCCCCGTGTCGAAGGAGACCAGTGAGCGCACCGCACTTGGAGCATCTGTTCCACCCCGACAATGCTCGTGAGTACACCAGCGGCATCACCGAAGCAATCAGACTGCTCGTCGACCAGCTCGCCACGCTCGAGGGTCCCACCACCGGGATCTCGCCCGAGAAGGCCGCCGAACCGGTCGCCGAGGTCGACCTGGACACCCCCCTCGCCGACGGCGCCGCCGCGCTGGCCGAGGTCAGCAAGCTGTGGCTCAAGGACGCGGTCTGGTTCCACGACCCCTCCTACGCCGCCCACCTGAACTGCCCGGTCGTGATCCCCTCCCTCGTGGGCGAGCTGCTGATCGCGGCCGTCAACACCTCGATGGACACCTTCGACCAGTCCGTGGGAGGTACGTTCATGGAACGTCGTCTCATCGACTGGACCGCTGCCCGCGCGGGCTACCCGGAGGCGACCCGCGACGGCATCTTCACCAGCGGCGGCAGCCAGTCGAACCTGCAGGCGCTGCTCCTGGCCCGTGGTGAGGCGGCGCGTCGCGGCGTACCGCTGGACCGGCTGCGCTTCCTGACCTCCGCCGACAGCCACTTCTCCATCGCCAAGTCGGCTCGCCTGCTCGGCATGGGCGACGCGGCCGCGATCGCGATCCCGACCGATGCGGAGCACCGGATGGACGTCGTCGCGCTGCGCGAGGCGCTCGACGAGTGCGTCGTCGACGGGCTCGTCCCGGCCGCGGTCGTGGCCACCGCCGGCACCACCGACTTCGGTGTCATCGACCCCCTCCACGCCATCGCCGACGCCTGCCGGGACTTCAACGTCTGGTTCCACGTCGACGCGGCGTACGGCGGTGGGCTGCTCGCCTCGCCGAAGTATCGCCACCTGCTCGACGGCATCGAGCGGTCGAACTCGATCACCATCGACTACCACAAGACCTGGTTCCAGCCGGTCTCCTCCAGCGCGCTGCTGGTCCGCGACCTGGCGAGCCTGCAGCACGCCTCCTGGTACGCCGACTACCTCAACCCGCGGGAGTCGGAGAACCCCAACCAGGTCGACAAGTCCCTGCAGACCACCCGCCGCTTCGACGCGCTCAAGCTGTGGCTGACGCTGCGCACCATGGGCCCCGACCAGATCGGTGCCTACCTGGAGACCGTGATCGACCTGGCCCGCGAGGTCTACGACATCCTCAGCGTGCAGCCCGACATCGAGGTCATCACGCCCTCGCAGCTCTCCACCGTCGTCTTCCGCTACGTCGACGCGCACCTGGACGAAACTGGGCTCGACGAGGATCGGATCGGCGAACTCAACCGCCGCATCCGAGCCGAGATGTGGAGCGGCGGCCGCGGTGTCGTCGCCGCGACCAAGGTCGACGGCCGGCAGTTCCTCAAGCTCACCCTGCTCAACCCCAAGGCCTCCGTGCAGGACGTACTCGAGATCATCGAGCAGGTCCGTACGCTGGGCCGCGCCGTTCCGGAGGTCGTCCGATGACCGCACCCGCAACTGTGTTCACCGACGCATCGGCCGGCGTCCACGACCTGATCGGCATCGGGCTCGGTCCGTTCAACCTGGGCCTGGCCGCCCTCGCCGACCCGATCGACGAGCTCGACTGCCTCTTCCTCGAGGGCCGCGACCGGTTCGACTGGCATCCCGGGATGATGCTCGACGAGGCCACCCTGCAGGTGCCGTTCCTCGCGGACCTGGTGACGATGGCCGACCCGACCTCGCGGTTCAGCTTCCTCAACTTCCTCAAGCAGACCGGCCGGATCTACCCGTTCTACATTCGCGAGAACTTCCTGCCCCACCGGCGCGAGTACAACCAGTACTGCCAGTGGGTCGCCGAGCGGCTCGACTCGGTGCGCTTCGGGCAGCACGTCACCTCCGTGGAGCACGACGGCGAGACGTACGTCGTCACCACCGCCTCCGGCCAAGGCGATCGAACCCAGACGCATCGGACCAGGCGGCTGGTGCTCGGGACCGGGACGACCCCGCGCGTCCCGGAGTGTGCGGCCGAGGCCATGGCCGCGGAGGGGCCGGCGCTGCACAGCGCCGAGTACCTGGCCCGCAAGGACGAGCTCGTCACCCGGCGCAGCATCACCCTCGTCGGCAGCGGCCAGTCGGCCGCCGAGGTCTACCTCGACCTGCTGACCACCCAGCCCGACCACGACTACCAGCTGGCCTGGCTGACCCGCAGCCCGCGGTTCTTCTCGATGGAATACACCAAGCTCACCCTCGAGCTGACCTCCCCGGAGTACTCCGCCTACTTCCAGGCACTTCCGAGCGAGAAGCGCGACCGGCTGCTGAAGGCGCAGCAGAGCCTCTACAAGGGCATCTCGGGCGACACCATCGACGCGATCCACGAGGCGCTCTACACCCGGTCGGTCACCGAGGCGGCCGAGACCACGCTGCTGACCAACACCGAGGTGCGTGGCGTGACCCGCACCGACGACGGCTACCACCTCGCCCTGCACCACGTGGAGCAGGAGGAGGACTACGAGATGGCGACCGAGGCGCTCGTCCTCGCCACCGGATACCGCGCCGGCATCCCGGCCTTCCTGGAGCCCGTCCGCGACCGGCTCCGCCTGGACGAGCAGGGGCGCTACGCCGCCAGCTCGACCTTCTCGGTCGACACCACCGACCGCGAGATCTGGGTGCAGAACGGCGAGGAGCACACCCACGGCTTCGTCGCCCCCGACCTCGGCATGGGCGCCTACCGCAGCTCGGTGATCCTCGCCGCCATCCTCGGCCGGGAGCCGTACCCGGTCGAGAAGCGGGTCGCCTTCCAGGAGTTCGGCGTCCCGGACCGTTTCAAGATTCAGCCCGGCCAGTCCACGGAGGAGAACCGATGAGGATCACGATCGAACCACTCGAGATCGAGGCTCACCTCGCCACCGTCCACTCCTGGGTGACCCACCCGCGCTCGGCGTACTGGATGATGCTGGACGCCGCGCTCGAGGATGTCGCCGCGGAGTACGCGCGCATCGCCGCTCACCCGCACCACGACGCCTGGCTCGGCCGGGTCGACGGTGTGCCGGCGTTCCTGGTCGAGACCTACGACCCCGCCCGCAGCGAGCTCGCCGGGATCACTCACGTGCCCGACCTGGCCGCTGGCGACCTGGGCATGCACGTCCTGGTCGCGCCGCCAACCGGTGACACAGTCGGCGAGCCCGTCACCGGCTACACGACCCGGGTCTTCCGGGCGGTCATGCGGCACTGCTTCGCGGACCCCGGCGTGCGTCGTGTGGTCGTCGAGCCGGACGTACGCAACGAGGCGATCCGTCGCAAGAACACCGAGGCGGGCTTCGTCGAGCTGCGCGAGATCAGCATCGGGGAGAAGACCGCGATGCTCTCGGTCTGCAGCCGGGAGATGTACGCAGCCGCTCACCTGCGACCGGAGAACCTGCGCGTCGCGCACCGCCATCTGGTCGCCAAGGCGATCGCGGAGTTCAGCCACGAGCGGATGCTCGCGCCCGTGGCCACCGACGCGGGCTGGGAGCTGCCGGGGCCGTCCTCGACCTACACCTTCACCGCGCGCCGCTTCCAGCTCGACCACTGGGTGGTGGACGCGGACTCGATCGTGCGGCGGACCACGACGGTGTCTGGCTCGGGGGAGGAGGCCGAGGTCGACGCACAGGCGTTCGTCGCCGAGTTCGCCCCCGACCTCGGGATCCCGGACACGCTGCTGCCGACCTACCTGGAGGAGCTGGCGGCGACCATCGCCTCGGCCTGCTGGAAGCTCGAGCACCAGACGCTGACGGCCGCCGACCTGGTCGACGCCGACCATCAGAGCGTCGAGGGAGCGATGAGCGAGGGCCACCCGGCCTTCGTCGCCAACAACGGCCGGATCGGCTTCGACATCGACGACCACGCCCGCTGGGCGCCGGAGACGAGCAACGACCTGAGCCTGGTGTGGGTCGCCGTCTCCCGGGACCAGTCCCATCTGGCCCTGGGGCGCGGCGAGGACGAACAGGCTCTCTACGAGGCCGAGCTCGGCGAGGCGACGCTGGCCCGGTTCGCGGCGAAGCTGCGCGGCCTCGGGCTCGACCCGGCCGGGTTCCGCTATCTGCCGGTCCACCCGTGGCAGTGGCGCCACAAGCTGGCGGTCACCTTCGCCACCGACGTCGCCGCGCGCCGGCTGGTGCTGGTCGGGTCGGGCGAGGACGTGCACCGTCCGCAGCAGTCGATCCGGACGTACTTCAACACGAGCCGGCCCGAGCGGCACTACGTCAAGACGGCGCTGTCGATCCAGAACATGGGCTTCATGCGGGGGCTCTCGCCGGCCTACATGAAGGCCACCCCGGCCATCAACGACTGGGTCGCCGACGTGGTGGAGGGCGACGCGGAGCTCAAGGAGCGTGGTTTCGGGGTGCTGCGCGAGCTCGCCTCGATCGGCTGGACCGGCGACGTATTCCACGCCCTGCCGAGCCCGTCGCCCTACCGGAAGATGGTCGCCGCGCTGTGGCGGGAGTCGCCGGTGCCGCGCCTGGCAGAGGGGGAGCGGTGCGCGACGATGGCGGCGCTGCTGCACCGCGACGCCGACGGTGCCTCGTACGCGGCCGAGCTGGTCCGAGCCTCCGGGCTGCCCGCTCGGGACTGGGTCCGCAGCTACCTCGACGCCTACCTGCGCCCGTTGGTGCACTGCCTGCTGGCGTACGACCTGGTGTTCATGCCGCACGGCGAGAACCTGGTGATGGTGCTGCGCGACCACGTCCCGGTGCGGACGTTCATGAAGGACATCGGCGAGGAGGTGGCGGTGATGGGTGATCTGCCGCTCCCCGAGGAGGTCTCCCGGATCCGCGGTTCCTTCCCTGACGACGTCAAGGCGCTCGCGGTCCATACCGACATCTTCGACGGGGTGCTGCGCTATGTCGCCGCGATCCTGGATGATGAGGGGGTGCTGCCGGAGACCGAGTTCTGGGCCGAGACGCGGGCCTGCATCGTCGACCACGCCGCCGACCACCCGGAGCTCGCCGACGCGGTCGCGCGCTACGACTTCCTCCGCCCGCGCTTCCGCCACTCGTGCCTGAACCGGCTCCAGCTGCGCAACACCCTGCAGATGGTCGACATCACCGACCAGGCAGAGTCGCTCATCTTCGCCGGCACGCTGGCCAACCCCGTCGCGGAACCGGCCGCCGATCCAGTCGCATGAACCTTCTTCGCGACGAGTGGGGCATCCCGCATGTGCGGGGTGCCTCGCTGACCGAGGTGGCCCGGCTGCAGGGCCGGGCCACCGCTCGGGACCGGGCCTGGCAGCTCGAGATCGAGCGGTTGCGGGGCGAGGGCCGCACCGCGGAGCTGCTCGGCCCTGCCGGGTTGGAGTGGGACGTCTTCGCCCGCCGCTCCCGGCTGGCCGCGGTGGCGCGGACGGCCTACGAGCGGCTCGACGAGGAGGCGCAGGGATTCCTGGCGGCGTACGTCGACGGGGTCCGCGCCGGTCTCGCGGAGACCTCCTGCCCCGAGCTCGATGGGCCTGACGGGCTCGGTTCCGCGCCGGGCACCTGGCAGCCGTGGACGCCGCTGGCGGTCTTCTGGGTGCAGCAGATCCTGTTCGGGTCGTTCCCCTCGAAGCTGTTCGGCGCCCGGGCGGCGAGGGTGCTCGGGCCCGAGGCCGAGCTGTTCCGCACCGAGGGCCTCTCCGGTGGGTCCAACGCGTACGCCGTCGGCGGCGGCCGCACCGTCTCCGGTCTGCCGCTGGTGGCGGGTGACCCGCACCGGGTCTTCGAGGCGCCCAACGTCTATCTCCAGGTGCGGCTGGCGTGCACCGACCCCGACGATGCCTTCGACGTGGTCGGGATGACCTTCCCCGGCGTACCCGGTGTGCAGCACTTCGCGCACGCCGGTCAGGTCGCATGGGGGATCACCAACGCGATGGCCGACTACCAGGATCTCGTACGCGTCGACCTGACCCGCTCCGGCGACTCGGTGCACTCGGCGAGCGGCGAGGTGCGGCGGAGCGTCGAGACGGTCCTCGTCCGCGACCAGGAGCCCGTCGAGGTCGAGATCCTGGAGACCGACCGCGGACCGGTGGTCCTCGGTGGTCCCGACGAGGGCTGGGGACAGGTGCTGCGCTCGCCCGGCCACGAGGTCGGGGACCTCGGCTTCGGGGCGCTGCTGCCGCTGCTGCGGGCCCGCTCGGTCGCCGACGTGGAGGCCGCGGTGGCGCACTGGGTCGAGCCGGTCAACAACTGGGTGATCGCCGACGTGGCGGGTGATGTCGTCCACACCGTCGGTGGCCGGGTGCCGCGCCGCGACGAGGCGGGAGAGTGGACCGGCTGGGTCGCGCCGCTGCCGCGGCGTACGGCGTCGGCGGATGGTTCCGTCGTGACCGCCAACGACCGCTGCATGCCGGAGTTCGACGTGCTCGCGGCCGGCTTCGCGCCACCGTTCCGGGCGGACCGGATCGGACAGCTCCTCGGCGATGCCGGGCTCCTCGACGCCGAGCATGCGGTGGCGGTGCTCGCCGACACCACCCAGACCGCGGGCGGGCCCTTGCTCGCGCTGCTCCCGGTCGATCTTCGTCCGCCGGCGCTGGTGGACTGGGACGGCGCGATGGACGGCTCCCCGGGTGCGGCCTGGTATGCCGCGCTGCGGGCCGAGGTGGTCGACCGGATCTGCGCGGCACCGGCGCTCGCACCGCTGCGTGAGCCGTCGGAGCACGGGCCCCTCTACGAGCCCTGGTTCAGCCTGCCGTCGCGGGTCGCGGCCTGCTTGCACGTCATTCTGTCGGCGAAGCGGCCTTTCGGCCTGGACCCGATCGCTCTCGTCGAGGAGGCTGCCCGGGCCGTCTACCTGGCCGAGTCGGCGCCCACCGACCCGGAGACGCCGAGTCGGCTCGTCATGACGAGCCGACTCGGCAAGGACAGTGGTCAGGACGTGGCGACTCGGCGGGGGCACTTGCCGCACTGGCCCGAGAGGCACCGGTTCTGGCCGCTGCACGCGCTGGAGCAGTTCGACCTCCCGCACACCCGGACCGCCCCCGCCACTCCGCTGCCCGGCGACACCGACACGGTCCGCTGCAACGCCTGGATCCCGGGCGCGACCGTGACCGTCCGCGGCTCGGTGGCACGCTACGCCTGGGATCTGGCCGACCGCGACCAGAGCCGCTGGGTCGTACCCCTCGGTGTCAGCGGGTCCCCGGACAGTCCCCACCACACCGATCAGCACGACGTCTGGGCCAGCGGAGGCGCGCTCCGCGTCGTCACCGACTGGTCCCTGCTCACCGAGGAGAAGACATGCCCCTGACCGACCCAGCCCTGACCCTTCGCGACCTGGAGCCGTCGGTTGACATCGACCTGTTGTGCGGTTGGCTCCACGACGATCGGGCCCGGTTCTGGGGCATGGTCGAGAAGCCGCGCGAAGAGATCGAGGAGATCTACACCTGGCTCCAGGAGCAACCGCACCTGGCGGCGTACATCGTCGAGATCGATGGAGACCCGGTCGCGCTCTTCCAGACCTGGGACCCCGAGGTCGACGAGCTCGGCACCTTCTACGAGCGGCTCCCCGGCGACCTCGGCGTCCACCTCTTCCTGGCCGACACTCCCGCCAGGAAGGGCCAGACGGAGACCGTCCTCGGGTTCTTCCTCGAGCAGGTCGTGGCCAAGCCCGGCGTCCGCCGTGTCGTCGTCGAGCCCGATGCCACCAACGAGGCCTCCCTCGCCCGCCTCGACGCCTACGGCTTCCGCCGGGGCCCGGTCGTCCAGCTCCCGCACAAGGTCGCCCAGTACGCCTTCCTCGATCTGCCCTGACTCACGAGAGCTTCTGGGCGACCTCGTTGAGGTTGGCCCGCAGCTTGTTCCGGTAGGCGTCCTGCTGCTCGGGCAGCCGGGCGTCGCAGAACGCGGCCAGGTCGGTGCCGGTGACCTCGATGACGTTGCGTCCGGCGGCGGCCTCGGTCTCGAACAGGTCCAGGATCTCACGCAGGATCGCGACGATGTCCATCCCGTCGCCGGCGGTGAAGCGCCACATGTAGCTCTTCATCTCGCCGTAGACGGTGCGGTAGTCGGCGGGGAGCTCCGCGGCGCGGGCCTCCATGCGCTTCCAGTCCTTCTTGTCACCTACGAGGCGGCTGAGGAGGTTGTTCATGTCGTGCTCCTTGTGATCGGTGTTTCTCGGTCCCCGTTCGGGGCGATGAAAGAAGCGTGCAGCCCTGACGCAGCGTCAAGGTCAAGCACCGATCCGAAGAAAGTTCTCGCACCGGGACTCAGACGGTGCGATAGCAACCTCGTCGAGTCGGCTCGTTCTGACGGAAAATCTCGCCGAGTCGGCTCGTTAGAACGGGCCGACTCGGCGGGGGCGGCGGGTGACGGCCTCCTCGAACGCTGGCGTCCTAGGAGCTAGTCGGCGACCATGTCGACGAGCCGGCCCATGGCGCCCAGCTCGGCGTCGTGGACGCCTTCGTCGGGGACGATGACGAGCGACCACAGTCGACTCCCGACAGCGACGTTTCCGACCACGAGGTCGCCGTCCTCGTGCTCCTCGACGCACACGAAGGCGTCGTCGTCGATCTCGACGGGTTCGGGGGAGGCGATGCAGTCCTCGCGACTCGCGTCGAGCCCGGCCTGGACGGAGGTGTCGACCAGCGTGGTCACGAAGATCGCACCCCGGTCGCTGGTGTAGGTGCAGACGTCCTCGTCAGCGGTGTGCGACCAGGAGCCGGGGATGGCGCTGGCGACCTGACCGGGCTCGAAGAGACAGGGCCCGGAGGCTTCGACGGAGGAGGAGGAGGTCGAAGGGCTCGGACCGGGGCTGCTCGTGGTGGGCTCCCCGGAGCCGCAGCCGGCCAGAGCGGTCGCGGAGAGGACGGCTGCGACGCTCAGCAGCTTCCTCGACACGTACGTCTCCTCTGGTGCGGGGTTCGCGCCAGTTTCGCAGGTCACCCTCGAAAGCCTGCAACCGAGGATCCATCGGCGGGCGCAAGATCGGGGATCAGGGTGCGTAACCGCGCGAGGGCGTCGCTGGTCTGAGACTTGACGGTGCCGATCGAGATGCCGAGCATCGCCGCGGTCTCGCGCTCGGTGAGGTCGTCGTAGTAGCGCAGGACGATGACGGCGCGCTGTCGAGGCGGGAGCCGCAGCAGTGCATCCCGGACGGTGAGGCTCGAGGTCAGGTCCGCCCGGGCCGCCTCCCGGTCGGGGAGACGCTCGACCGGGGTCTCGCGCCACCGGCGGGTGCGCCATCGGGTGGTGGCCTCGCGGGCGAGCACCTTGCGGACGTACGCCTCGGGGTTGTCCTTGATCCTTCCCCACTTCGGCACCACCTTGATGAGCGTGATCTGGACGAGGTCCTCGGCATCCTCGGCATGGCCGGTGAGGAGAAAGGCCGTACGCAGCAGGGCGGGGCGGCGGGCCGCGACGAACTCCTCGAAGAGCTGACCTTCAGACGCGGGCACGGCGCCTCCAGGTCAGGATCGCGAAAGCGGCGGCAGTGATAGTCATGCCGGCCGCAATGGTCGGGACCCACGGGGACCAAGGGCGGGGTGGGGCAGGCTGGTTCTTCACCGGTGCGTCGAGCAGGTTGATCGCGAGGCGGGCGGTGTTGACGGATGCGCTGAGCGTCTCGGCGGAACCGTCCCGAACGTCGACCGAGACCAGGTCGACGCTGCCATCGTCGCCGTGGCCTCTCAGGGCGGCGACCCGGTCGTCGTCGAGCCACGAGATCACTCCGAAGTAGTTGCCTGGGATCAGATCGCCATAGCCGAACTCATCGATTCCTTTCACGCTGATCCGGGCTGGCAGGGAGTCGCCGAAGATCGCGGCGACGCGTTTCGAGTCCGGGGTCAGGGCGACAGTCTGTGACCCGTTGATCCGTCCCGCGGTCTGGGGGATCTCGGCGGGAGCGGTTGTCCCGTCGGTCTGGATGATGACCGTGTCCTGGCCCTCGACGGTCACTGTGCCGACGCCGGTCGTGCTCGCCGTGTCGAGCGATGTGCGGAGGGCAGAGGCGTTGCCAATGCTCAGGTCGAAGATGATGCTTCGGGCATCCGTGGATAGGCAGCAGTCCTGCATCTGCCCGAACTCGACGCCGAGATGGGTGGGATCGAACCAGACGAAGGCGCCGTGCCCGATCCCGTGCTCGGTGCTGGGCGTCTGGGTGACCACGTCACCGGTTGTGGTGTCGTAGACGGCATAGCCGGTGATCGTGCCGTCTACGAGGGCAGGAATGGGGTCGGCCACCTTGCCGGTGGTCCAGTAGGCGACGTGGCGACCGTCGGGGGAGAGTTCGGCTTCGCCGAGATAGGCGGTGGCCGCGTGCGGCAGGTCGAGGAAGGCGTACGCGCCGGTCTCGGCCGAGACCCCGACCAGACCGTCACCCGTCCCGAACCAACCCTTGCGGGGTGCGTCGAACGTGGCGATGAGTGGACCGAGGGGGCCCACCGAGTCGGTGCCGGGCAGATGAGGGCTGGGCTCGTGGAAACGACTCGGGAGGTAGGTCCCTGTCCCGGTATCCGTCGCCGGCGCGACGTCGGCGCGTTGTTGCCAGGTCACCGACCCCAGCGCGATCAGCAGCAGACAGGCGACGGCAGCGATGGCGACCGTTCCGATCCGCTGCGTACGCGCGATGCGGCGGCCACGCCGCCACAGCTGCCCGGGCGGGGCGCCTCCGGTGGGCGCGTCACGGGCGAGTTCTTCGAGCAGGTCGGTCAGCACATCGGTCTCCAGATCGGTCGTCCGATGGCTTACACGTATCGAGACCGGCGGAAGGTTGGGTGCTGATTTGAACAGATATCCCACGCGGGCTTGGCCGCATTGGGCAGAATCGCGAGCGTGACCTCTGACATCAGAGAACGGCTCGCGGGGCAGCATGTGCTGCTCACAGGAGTGACCGGGTTCGTCGGCGAGGCGCTGCTGCACCTGATGCTGACCGAGGTGCCGGACGTACGTCTCAGCGTGCTGGTCCGGCCCAAGGGGTCGACGTCGGGGGCGGACAGGATCGCGAAGATGCTGGCCAAGCCGATCTTCGAGGCCGTCTCGGACGCGGAGGTGAACGTCGTCGAGGGCGATCTCTCCGATCCGCCGGCGCTGCCGGAGGATCTCGATGCGGTGGTGCACTCGGCGGGCGACGTCTCCTTCGACCCGCCGGTCGACGAAGGGTTCGTCACCAACGTCGTCGGCGTGCGCGAGCTGCTCAGGCGGGTCGCGGAGACGGGGCGGGACATCCACTACCTGCACGTCTCGACCGCGTATGTCTCCGGGCGGAGGCGCGGACACATCCCCGAGGGGCCGGTGGACCATGACGTCGACGTGGACGCCGAGCTCGCCTGGGGGCTGGCGCGGCGCGCGGCCGTCGAGGAGCGCTCGCGCAGCGTCGAGGTGATCTCGAACCTGCGCAAGCAGGCCGAGCGTGAGCACGGTCGTGCCGGCCTGATGACGGCCGCGGCGGCCGCCGAGGAGGCGCGGAAGAAGTGGGTGAAGGACGAGCTCGTCCGCCTCGGCACCGAGCGTGCGCGGTCGCTGGGCTGGACCGACGCCTACACCTTCACCAAGGCGCTGGGGGAGCGGGTCGTCGAAGCCCACGCCGCGGCCGGGAACCGGGCCACGATCTACCGTCCGGCGATCATCGAGTCGGCCATCTCCCGCCCTCATCCGGGCTGGATCGAGGGCTTCAAGATGGCCGAGCCGCTGATCCTGGCCTACGGCCGCGGCGAGCTGCCGCTCTTCCCGGCCGCCGCGGACACCCCCGTCGACATCGTGCCGGTCGACCACGTCGTCGCCTCGATCGTGGCGTGCCTGGCGCACCCGCCGGAGCACGGCGACCCGGCCTACTTCCACCTCGCCTCCGGCGACCGCAACCCGGTGACGTTCGGGATGCTCTACGAGACCGTGCGGGCCTACTTCTCCAAGGAGCCGTTCGCGGCCGGTGACCGCGGTGCGGCCCGACTGCCGGAGTGGACGTTCCCGGGCGGGGCCTCGGTCGAGCGGATGATGGTGACCGGGGAGCGGGTGCACAAGATCGCCGACAGGCTGCTCGGGCTGGCCCCGCGCAGCGACCGCACCCGCGGATGGGCGCGCGACCTCGACCGGCAGGGCCGGCGGCTGCAGTTTCTCCGTCGCTACCTGGACCTCTACAAGGAGTACGCCCAGGCCGACCTCCGTTTCGTCGACACCAACACGCTCTCGCTCTACCGGTCGCTGTCGCCGGCCGACCAGGAGACCTTCGCCTTCGACACCGGCGTGATCGACTGGCACGAATACCTCTACGACATCCACGTGCCGTCGGTGACCAAGCCGGTCCGTGAGCTCGACGAGCTGCGCAAGCTGCGGAAGAGGCCCGTCCCCGGGCGGCTGCCGCAGCTCAAGGACGGGCGGGTCGCGGCCTTCTTCGACCTCGACGGCACCCTGATGTCCTCCAACGTGATCGAGACCTACCTGTGGCTGCGGCTCGGTGAGCTCTCCGGCACCCGGAAGGCGGCCGAGATCGCCCGGATGGCGAGCAAGGTGCCCGGCTACGTGTGGGCGGACCGGACCGAGCGCGGCGCGCTGTTGCGTACGGTCTACAGGGAGTACGCCGGCTCCCGGCTCTCCGAGCTCGACCAGATCGTCGACGAGCACCTGACCACGCACATCCTCGGGCGGCTCGCCCCGGACGCGGTCCGGCGGATCCGGGAGCACCGGGCCGCGGGGCACGTGACGGTGCTGGTCACGGGCGCGATCCGGCCGCTGACCCGGCCGCTGATGCCGCTGTTCGACCACATCGAGGCGGCCGACCTGGCCGTCGACGACCGCGGGTTCTGCACCGGTCACCTGGCCTCGTCACCGCTGGTCGGTGAGTCGCGCGGCGCGTTCGTCCGCGAGTGGTCGCGCCGCGAGGGCATCTCGCCCTCCGACTGCTTCGCCTACGCCGACTCCCACTCCGACCTCCCGCTGCTCGCGGCGGTCGGGCACCCGATCGCCGTCCGTCCCGACGTACCCCTGTTCCGGCACGCCAAGAAGTCGCACTGGACGATCGTCGACTGGGAGTCGCCGGGCCACGCGAGCCGCACGCTCGACCCGGCCGGGCTGCACCGATGAGGAGGGGCTGAATGCTTGCGCTCGAGATGTACCGCAGCGTCGCGAAGACGGCGTTGGGGAAGGTCGCCGGGGGACGGCTGCCGCTGCTGCTGACCGGGGCGGCGGCGCCGCTGCGGATGGTGACGCTGGACCCGCCGAAGGTCGAGCACGAGGGGTGGGCGCGGCTGAAGGTGTCGCTCGCCGGGATCTGCGGGTCCGACCTCGGGATGCTCTCGGGGCGGACGAGCCTCTACTTCCAGCCGCTGGTGAGCCTGCCGTTCGTGCCCGGCCACGAGATCGTGGGCGAGCTGCTCGACCCCTGCGGCGACCTGGCGGCCGGGACCCGCGTGGTCGTCGACCCGGTCCTGACCTGTGCCGCGCGCGGGCTGGAGGCGTGCGAGGCGTGTGTCCGGGGCGAGACCAACCGGTGCTCCCGGATCACCGTCGGCGACATCTCCTCCGGGCTGCAGACCGGGTTCTGTCACGACACCGGCGGCGGCTGGTCCCAGCAGCTCTCGGTGCATCGCTCACAGCTCCACGTGGTGCCGGAGGGCTACTCCGACGAGCAGGCGCTGCTCGCCGAGCCGGTCGCCTGCGCCGTGCACACCGCACGAAGAGCCGCGGTCAAGCCAGGTGACCGGGTGCTCGTCTCGGGGGCCGGTGCGGTGGGTCTGCTGGCCACCCTGGCCCTGCGCGAGCTCACCGACGCCGGCGAGATCCTGGTCGTCGCCAAGCACGCCCATCAGCGTGAGCTGGCGCTGGAGTTCGGCGCGACCGAGGTCGTCGCGCCCTCCGAGACGCTGCGGCGGATTCGCCGTGCGACCAGCGCGTTCATGCTCGAACCCGAGATGCTGTCGGCGCCCTACCTCCTCGGCGGGGTCGACGTGACCATCGACGCGGTCGGCTCCAAGGAGTCGCTGCAGACCTGCCTGCACGCCACCCGCGCGGGTGGACGCGTGGTGCTCTCCGGGATGCCCGCCTCCGCCGATCTGTCCGCGGCGTGGTTCCGGGAGCTCGAGGTTGTCGGGACGTACGCCTCCTCGCGTGGTTCCGGCGACTTCGCCACCGCGCTGGACCTGGTCGGTCACGACGCCATGTGCCGCCTCGCGAAGACCGTCGCGCCCTACCCGCTCCACCGCTGGCGCGAGGCCCTCGACCATGCCCACTCAGCCGGTCGGCTCGGCACCGTCAAGGTGGCGTTCGACCCACGCCGAACGAATTGAGCACTGCCGTCTTGAAGAAGGAGAGTCATCGATGACACGGCCAGGTTTCGTGCTGGAGGTCGACGACCGTACGCCGCCCCTGCTCGTCCACGAGGGGCTCGGGTTCCGGCTCGAGGAGTTCCCGCAGGGCACGCGGGTGGTCTACCCGCCCGAGTCGCTGCCGACGGTGCCGGACGTGGACGGGGCGATCCGGGAGGCGCTGGAGAACCCGGTCGACTCCGAGCCGCTGCGGGAGCTGATGTTCCCGGGGATGCGGCTCACGATCGCCTTCGACGACCTCTCGCTGCCGCTGCCGACCATGAAGGCGCCCGACATCCGGGGCCGGATCATCGAGCAGGTGCTCACGATCGCGGCCGAGAAGGGTGTCGACGACGTCGAGATCATCGCCGCGCTGGCCCTGCACCGGCGGATGACCGACGCGGAGATGAAGCACATCGTGGGGGAGCGGGTCTACCGGTCCTTCGCGCCGCAGGGGCTGCTCTACAACCACGACGCCGAGGACCGCACCAACCTCGAGCACATGGGCGTCACCGACAAGGGCGAGGACGTCGAGATCAACAAGCGGGCGGCCACCTCCGACCTGCTGATCTACGTCAACGTCAACCTCGTCGCGATGGACGGCGGCCACAAGTCGGTCGGCATCGGGCTGGCGTCGTACAAGTCGATCAAGCATCACCACAACGCCAAGACCATGGTGCACTCGCGCAGCTTCATGGACCACAAGCACTCCGAGATGCACTCCTCGGCCTGGCGGATGGGCCGGCTGATCGGTGAGCACGTCAAGGTCTTCCAGATCGAGACGACGCTCGACAACGAGGTGTTCGGGAAGCCGTACGACACGCTGCTCAAGCGTGAGTGGGAGTGGTCGTTGCGGGACCAGGCCACCGTGCTCGGCCTGCGCAGAGGGCTGGCGGTCGCGCCGCAGAAGATGCGCCACAAGATGTTCCACGACCTGCGCTCCAACTACGGGCTGACCGGGATCACCGCCGGGGCCGTCGAGCCGGTCCACGAGCTCACCGTGCAGCGGGTCCACCAGCAGCAGCGGGTCAAGGTCGAGGGTCAGTCCGACGTGATGGTGATGGGGGTGCCCTATCTCGGCCCCTACAACGTCAACTCGACCATGAACCCGATCCTGGCCGCCTGCATGGGGCTGGGCTACTACTTCAACTCCTACCTGCGGCAGCCGGTCGTGCGTGAGGGCGGCGTCGCGATCCTCTACCACCCGCTCGACGAGGGCTTCAACACCCTCACCCACCCCTCCTACGTCGACTTCTACGAGGAGGTGCTGGCCGACACCAACGACCCGGCCCTGATCGGGCCGAAGTTCGAGGAGCAGTTCGCCACCGACCCCTGGTACGTCCACCTCTACCGCACCTCGAACGCCTACCACGGCGTCCACCCGTTCTACATGTGGTACTGGATCGCGCACGCCCTCGACCACCTCGGCGACGTGATCTGGGTCGGCGGCAACCCCAAGGCCGCGGCGAGGATGGGCTTCCGGTCGGCGACCACCTTGCGCGACGCGCTCGAGATGGCCTCCTCGACCGTCGGCCCGTCGCCGTCGATCACCTACCTGCGCAACCCTCCGCACCTCCTGGCGGACGTCCGATGAGCGCCCCACGTCGGTCGAGCCGGATTCGTGAGGAACGAGCGAATCCGTGTCGAGACCAACACAGTCGATTCGAGCGCGGAGGGGACCGTGTTGGTTTCGACACGCCTCCGCCTAGCGGCTCCGGCGGCTCAACCAACGGGGGTGGGTGCGATGAGTAGCTTCTGGAAGGAGACGGCCCGCGACGTACGGCTCATGAAGCGGGGCTGGCGGTGGGGACACCGGGCGCAGGTGCCGCGGTCGGCGGAGCCGTTCGTGCCGCCGGCGACGACGACGGTCTTCGACAACGAGTGGTCGCGCAAGCCGCCGGCGCGGGCGGTCAGGGAGGTCGCCCAGGCCGGGCTGGAGGCGGTCTTCCGGTCGCAGGTCAAGACCCAGGTCGAGGGGCTGGACGTGCTCGAGAAGCTCGACGGGCCGGTGATCTTCGTGGCCAACCACGCCTCCCACCTGGACACTCCGCTGATCCTGCTGAGCCTGCCGGACGCGTGGCGACGCAAGACGGCGGTGGCGGCCGCCGCCGACTACTTCTTCGACACCTGGTGGCGGGCGGTGGGATCTTCGCTGGTCTTCAACACGCTGCCGATCGACCGTCGCGGGGGCGCGCTCGCGAACGCACCCGGTGAGGTGCTCGCCGACGGCTGGTCGCTGGTCGTCTTCCCGGAAGGCACCCGGTCCAAGGACGGCACCGTCGGCCGGTTCCGGTCCGGCGCCGCCTACCTGGCCGTCGAGTACGGCGTCCCCGTGGTCCCGATCGCCCACCGCGGCACCTACGCGGCGATGCCGCGCGGGGTGAACTGGCCGGGCAAGGACAGGTCCGGGGGCCGCCGCCAGCTGACCGTACGCTTCGGGGAGCCGCTCCGCCCGGCAGCGGGCGAGTCGGTGCGCGAGTTCGCGCCCCGGATCCGGACGGCGGTGGCGAGGCTGCTGGATGAGGACACCACCGACTGGTACTCCTCGATCCGCCGCGCCGCCGAGGAGCGCACCCCCGACCCGGCCGGTGAGGAGATCGCCGAGTGGCGCAAGGTCTGGGCGGCCACGGAGTCACCCGACCCCGATCCCGACAAGATCCGGGCCTGGCGCCGCTGAGCCTGTCCCGCTGAGCCTGTCCCGCTGAGCGTGTCCCGCTGAGCCGGGTCAGGCCCAGCGCAGCAGCGCGGCCACCGGGGCGTCGCCGAGCAGGCTGGCGGGCAGCACGCACACCTCCGCGTCTGTGAGGACCGCGGCGGCGATGAGTGCCTCGTCGGCCTCGACCGGACCCGAGACCGGAGCCTCACCGAAGGCGAGGCCGGGGTGATCCGCCGGGTCGAGCATGCGGCCGACCAGTGCTTCGGGGTCGATCAGCAGGGTCTCGACGCGGCCGGTGACGAACGCGTCGGCGACGTCCCGTACGCCGGTGGCCGCGCGTTCGCCCCTGCCCCATGCCTCCTCGAGCCGTCCGACCAGCGTCGTGCGATGGCGTACGACCCGGTCCAGCAGCGCACTGCGGATCGCGTCGTCTCGGGCCTGGTCGCCGCCGTCCGCGGCGCGTTGCCCGCTTGCCAGCTCGACCACCTCGGCGGGGAGGCCGGCGAGGCGCTGGCGCAGCCTGCCCACCGTGGTCGGGTCGCCGCCGACGAGCACGAGCTCATGGCCGTGTTCGCGGACCAGCCTGGTCACCTCCTCGGCCACCTTGTCGGCGTTGTGACGCCAGACGTTGTCGGTGGTCTGCTGCATGCGGAAGGCCGCCCACCCGACGTTGTCGTGGATCTTGTGGACGTGCTCGAGCTCGTCGTCCGCCACGGTGGTCGTGCTCGTGGGCTGTGGCAGCCCCGAGTCCCACAGGGAGATGTCGCCACCGGTGTGGTCGGCCAGGACCAGCACGAACGGCATCGAGGTCTCGCGCGCGGCGATCCATGAGCCGAGGTCGGGCAGCGCGTCCCAGGTCGCGACCGGGTTCGGGACCTCGGCGACGGCGACCGCGTCGTAGGCGATCCCCTCGGGGGTCGCCACGACGACCCGCGCGAGCGGGGCCGGCTGACGTACGTTCGCCTCCAGCCGGTCGGAGACCTGCGCGACGACTTCCGGGGGAGCGCCCTGGGCGGAGAGCTCCTCGCAGGCGGCTCGCACCCGCAGCTCCTTGGCGTGGGCTGCGTTCTCCGAGTCCTGGCTGACATCGGCCAGCACGGTGGCGTACGGCCCCGGACGGGTCAACAGGTTGGTGAATCCAGCGGTGTCCATACCGGAGTGGTACCCACCGGCAGGGGCTGTCACACGGTCCGGCTCAACCGGCTTCGCAGGTCACCTCGGTGACGTGCCACTCCTCGTCCTTGCCCTCGCCGGAGCGGGTGACGACGAGGGTGAACACGGACTGACCGCCGTCGGGGGTCAGCTCCACCGTGGCACCGGTCTCGGTGAGGTCGGTGGAGGTGATGCGTACCTTCTCCAGGTGGCCGCGCGCGTCAGCCGTCTTCTCGGTCGGCGGGGTCTGGACCGAGGGACAGGCCCGCGCCCACTGCGCCACCAGATCCGGCTTCGCCTCGACCGTGGTCCAGCTCGTCGTCCGCGCGAACCGGCTGGCCGCCGTCTCGGACTGTTCGGTGGCGTACTCGCGGAAGCGTGAGCGCGAGTAGCCGTAGCCGGCCACCGAGATCAGCACCCCGACCACCAGCAGCACACCGACCTTGAGCGCGATCTCGCGCCGCTCGCTGCTTTGCACGGGACGTTCCTACCACCACGTGCCCCAGGACCCGAACCGGCTCGCGGATGAGAGAGCTCTCATGGTCATCTCACGATCACCTCACCGCGGGTGGAGATGGTTCTTCCATGGCGCCGGGAACACCCGGGGCAGAACCTGAAGGGACGAATGATGAAGAAGCTTCCGATGATCCTCGGGACCGGCCTGGTCGGCGTGGTCGCAGCTGGTGTGTTCAGCTACCAGAGCGCTGCCGCTGTGGACGATGACAGCTATGCCAAGCGTGAGGACAAGTCCAACACCCAGGTGACCACCGTCGACGACGATGACGACAACGACGCCGACGACGTCACCCGCGACGCCGCAGGCAACGACACCGCGACCAACGGCACCGGCGTGACCCGGGCGACCAAGGACAACACCCGCGACAACACCAAGAACACCCGCGACGACCAGACCTCGGACAACAACACCAAGGACAACACGCGGGACAACACCCGCGACAACACCCGCGACAACACCCGCGACAACACCAACGACCGGACCCAGGGCTGAGTCGAAGATGACCGACACCTGGGGCCTGGTCCAGGGTGACGCGATCACCCCCGAGCTGACCGCGATGCGGCTGCTCGGGGGCGGCTCGTCGTACGAGGCCTTCCTGGCCTTCGACGAGATCACCTACGGGCCGGTCGTCGCCAAGGTCCTGCGACCGAACCTGATCGACAGCGAGACCAGCCGCAACGCGCTGCGGCGCGAGACCGACGCACTGACGCAGCTGCGTCATCCGGTCCTCGTCCGCGGCCTTCGGGAGGACCTCGACGGCGAGCGCCCGTACGTCGTGATGGAGCACGTCGAGGGCCCCCGGCTCTCGACGCTGATCCGCCGCCACGGGCGCCTTCCGGAGCAGCAGTACCTGCCGCTGGTGCTCGACCTCGCCTCGGCGCTGCACTACCTGCGTCGCTCCGGCTGGGTGCACCTCGACCTCAAGCCGAGCAACCTGATCATGGGCTCGCCGGCCCGGCTGATCGACCTCTCGGTCGCCCGGCCCACCGAGGCGGCGGCCGCGCTGCGCCACGAGATCGGCACCGACGCCTACATGGCGCCCGAGCAGTGCCTGCCCGGCGAGCGAGGCGAAGTCGGTCCCGCCAGCGACGTGTGGGCCCTGGGCGCGACCCTCTTCCACGCCGTCACCGGCGAGCGGCCGTTCCCCCACGGCGACCCGTCGGCCGCGGACCGCGCCGAGCGCTACCCGCAGCTGATCTCCGGGGCCGGCGACCTCCCCCGACGTACGTCGCCCGAGGTCGTCAAGGTGATCGAGGCGTGCCTCGCCCCGGCTCCCGGTGACCGGCCGGCCCCGGCGGAGATCGCCGAGACCGTCTCGCCCGCGCTGGAGCGACTTCCGCGCGCCTCGCTGGGCGGCCTACGACTCGGCTGATCCTCTGGACTGATTCCCCCGGGTCCGGGTCAGGACTGGAAGCGGTAGCCCATGCCGCGGACGGTCTCGACCCGGGCCGAGCCCAGCTTCTTGCGCAGGTAGCCGACGTAGACGTCGACGACGTTGGAGCCCGGGTCGAAGTCCATTCCCCAGGCCAGGTCGAGCAGCTGCGCGCGGGAGAGCACCTGCCCCGGGTGCCGCAGCAGCACCTCGGCCAGCGCGAACTCGCGGGCGGAGAGGTCGCTCTCGCGCCCGTCGACGCGCAGCCGCCGCGTACGCAGGTCCAGCGCCACCGAGCCCGAGCGGAGCTCGCCCACCTCGGCGGCGGTGCTGTCCTGCTGCCGCAGGCGTACGTTGATCCGAGCCCGCAGCTCGGCGAAGCGGAACGGCTTGGCGAGGTAGTCGTCGGCGCCGCCCTCGAGCGCGGAGACGGTGTCCTGCACCGAGTCGCGGGCGGTCAGCACGACCACCGGCATCCGGGAGCCCTGGGCGCGCAGCTGGTCGAGCACCTCGAAGCCGTCGATCGTCGGCAGGCCGATGTCGAGCACCATCAGGTCGAAGGCACCGCTCAGTGCCTCCTCGAGTCCCTCCAGCCCGTCGGAGACGGTGCTGACCTGGTGGCCGTCGGCGCTCAGGCCCTTGGCGAGGAAGGCCGCGATGCGGTCCTCGTCCTCGACGATCAGGATGCGGGCCATGCCTCTCCTTCGGTGCGTGCGGGCAGGGTGATCGTGAAGCGGGCGCCGGGAGGCGTCGCGTCCTCGACGCCGACGGTGCCGCCGTGGGCGGTGGCGATCGCCGAGACGATGGCGAGGCCGAGCCCGAGCCCCGGGCGGTCGCCCGAACCGGTCTCCGCGCCGCGCGCGAACCGCTCGAAGATCCGGTCCCGGTCCGCGGCGGGCACACCCGGTCCGGTGTCGCGCACCCACAGCCGCAGGGTGCCGTCGACGGTCGCCGAGCCGACCGCGATCCGGTCGCCGGGCGCGGTGTGGCCGGCGGCGTTGTCGCACAGCTGCAGCATCGCCTGGGTGACCCGCTGCGGGTCCAGGCGCCAGGTGCCGGGGGTGGCTTCGTCGAGGTGCCAGTCGCGCTCGGCAAGCGCGCTGGCCTTGGCCAGGATGTCCTCGGTGAGGGTGTCGACGTCGACCTCCTCCAGGGTGAGGAAGTCGGGCCGGTCGTGCTTGGCCAGCAGGATCAGGTCGCCGACCAGACGGCTCATCCGGTCGACCTCGTCGAGCGCCAGCCGCCGGGTCTGCTCGACCTCGGCCGGGTCGGACTCGTCGAGGAGCTCGAGGTGGCCGCCGATGATCGTCAGCGGCGTACGCAGCTCGTGACCGGCGTCGTCGAGGAACTGGCGCTGGTCGGTGAACGCCTGCTCCAGGCGGTCCAGCATGCCGTTGAAGTTCCTGGTCAGCGCCGAGATGTCGTCGTTGCCCGACTCGGGCAGCCGGGCGGAGAGGTCGGTCGCGCTGACCGCGCCGGTGGCGTTTCGCAGGCGGGTCAGCGGTGCCAGCAGCCGCCCGGACTGCCAGGCCGCGACCAGGGTCACGATCAGGGCGAGGAGGCCGGCCACGATCGTGTACGTCCGCATGGTGCTGCGCAGCTCGGCGCGGTCCTCGTCGAGGTAGGAGACCACCAGGAGGGCGCCCTCGGTGGTGCCCTGGGCGTTGTCCTGCCGCACCGGCTGGCTGGTGATGCGTACCTCGCCGTCCGCGGTGTCGAGATAGGTCGTCCCACCGTCGCGGACCACGTCGCGTACGGCGCTGCGGAACCGTGGCGACTCGACCAGCGGGTCCTCGGGGAAGTGCGCGCGCGGCCGGCCGTCGACCCAGGCGACGAGGAGCTCGTCGTCGTCGGGCACGTTGCGGCTGAGGAACGTCCGGAGCAGGCCCTCCACGTCGTACGGCGCCCTGGTCTCGGGGTCGATGCCCTCGGTGCGCAGCCGGGAGAACTCGTCGAGCTCCTGCTCCATCTCGCGCGTGGTCGCGGCGTCGACCCGGCCGAGCTCGACGGCGTAGACGATGAGACCGGCGCCGGCCAGGGCGAGGGTGACCAGGAGAGCGACCGAGGCGGTGATCCGGGCGCGTACGGACAGCCCCCGGCGGCGGGGGTCAGTCGTCGTCATGTCGGTCGTCGCGGTCGTCATCATCGTCGTCGTCATCATCGTCGACGGGACCAGGAGTGACGACCGGGACACCCGAAGGATCCGTGCTCGGGGACGATCCGGTGCTCGGAGAGGACGGCGAGGTCGACTGCGAGGGCAGCACGACGGGCTCGCGGGGCGGCGGGTCGTTCTCGGAGGCTCCCGCGAAGGAGCCGGCCAGGTAGACGGCGACCGCCACCAGGACGACCAGCGGCAGGACGAGTTTCAGGGTGCGCGACATGACCCTTTGATAGTGCCTGACCACCTGTCCGATGTGGGGGTCCATGAGAGACCTCTCATGGATACAGTGATGCAGGTCACCGCATGCACCTGGAGGTAGCCCGTGTTCGTCCCGTTCAGCGTCAACGACTTCATCGACCGCGCCGCATCCGTCTACGGCGAGCGGGTGGGCATCGTCGACGAGCCTGACCAGCCGGCAGCCTCCCTGGGGGAGGTGACGTACGCCGAGATGAAGTCGCTCGCGAAGCGGATGGCGGCGAGGCTCGATGAGCTCGGCATCGGCGTGGGGGAGCGGGTCGCGATCGTGTCCCACAACTCGGCGCGGCTGCTGACCGCGTTCTACGGCGTCTCCGGCTACGGCCGCGTCCTGGTGCCCGTGAACTTCCGCCTCCGTCCCGACGAGGTCTCCTACATCGTGGAGCAGTCCGGCGCCTCGGTGCTCTGGGTCGACCCCGAGGTCGACGAGGCGCTGAAGGACGTCACCGCGAAGCACCGTTTCGTGCTCGGCGACGACGCCAACCTCTACGCCGCCGACGGCGTCGAGCCGAAGCCGTGGGCGCCGGACGAGAACGCGACCGCGGCGATCAACTACACCTCGGGCACCACCGCCCGGCCCAAGGGTGTGCAGATCACCCACCGCAACATCTGGACCAACGCGCTGACCTTCGCGCTGCACGCGGGCTGCAACGACCGTGACGTCTACCTGCACACGCTGCCGATGTTCCACGCCAACGGCTGGGGGATGCCGTTCGCGGCGACCGGCCTCGGCATCAAGCACGTGGTGCTGCGCAAGGTCGACGGGATGGAGATCCTGCGCCGCGTACGCGACCAGGGGGTCACCTACATGTGCGCCGCCCCCGCGGTGGCCGCGGCCGTGCTCGATGCGCTTCCGCAGTGGCAGGCCACCGAGGGCGAGATCCCGGGACGGGACAAGGTGCGGATCATCATGGCCGGTGCGCCGCCGCCGACGAAGACGGTCGTGCGCGTCCAGGAGGAGCTGGGCTGGGAGTTCATCCAGATCTACGGCCTCACCGAGACCTCACCGCTGCTGACCATCAACCGCACCCGCGCCGAGTGGGACGACCTCGACCCGATGGAGCGTGCCGCGAAGCTGACCCGCGCCGGCGCGCCCGCGATCGGGGTGAGCCTCGACATCTCCCCCGACAAGGAGGTCCTGGCCCGGTCCAACGTCGTGCTCGAGGGCTACTGGGAGAAGCCGGAGGAGACCGAGAAGGCCCTGGCTGAGGGCTGGTTCCACACCGGCGACGGCGGCAGCCTCGGCGACGACGGCTACCTCACCATCTCCGACCGGATCAAGGACGTGATCATCACCGGTGGCGAGAATGTCTCGTCTGCCGAGGTCGAGGATGTCCTCTTCCTGCACCCCTCGGTCGCCGAGGTCGCCGTGATCGGCATCCCGAGCGAGAAGTGGGGCGAGACCATCCTCGCCCTCGTCGTCCTCGCCCCCGGGACCGAGGCGACCCAGGAGGAGCTGATCGCCTGGTCCAAGGAACGGGCCGCCGGCTACAAGGCGCCGACGGTCGTCGAGTTCCGCGACTCGCTCGCCCGCACGGCCACCGGGAAGCTGCAGAAGTTCAAGCTCCGCGAGCCTTACTGGGGCGACCGCGATCGCAAGGTCAACTGACCCGCCGAGTCGGCGCGTCCTGACCAGAATCGACGC
>NZ_JBHVGB010000013.1:0-62724 GCF_042801335.1 Nocardioides sp. NPDC057577
GTCCGCGGACAGCGCCCGGTCCACCACGTCGGAGGACGCGCCACGGCGCTCCTGCGAGGCACGTACGCGGTCGGGGTCTTCGCGGAGGATGCGCGGGTCGATCATGCGGCAAGGCTAGTCGACCGGACCACCAGATCTCACTTCAGTAACTGAGCGTCATCAGAGGTCAACCCCTGCGTACGACTCCGGTCGCGAACTCGACGAGGTATGACGCGGAGCGAAGGGCTGTTTTGAGCGAACTCCCCGAAAGGCTGATGACGCCGTACTGGGCGGCGTCCTTGATGTCGAGCAACTGGTCGAGCTTCTTGGCCGCCTCCCGCCCGGCGGGTTCGATCTGACGGACCAGATCGAGCGCGGCCTTGTGGTCCTGCCCCCTGGAGCGACGGCCAAGCGCAGCACAGCAAGCGGCATCAGCCGCTGCGATACCCGCCAGGACGGCCAAGGAGCCGGCGACGTTGCCCTCAGCAGGCGTGTCGACCGGCTCCAGGAGCTCCGCCACCTCGAGGAACTTGCGTGCCTGCTCCAGTCTCGAGGCGGCCTCGACGTGACCGCAGGTCGCCGTACGCTGCTCCCGCGCGGGCTCACCCCGCCGGCCTCGCGGGCAGAACCGGGTCCTTCGTCAAGGACACCGCGTCGCGTCGCAGCTCCGCGACGATCGGTGCTTCGCGTTCCACCATCTGCTGGATCTCCCCCCGAGTGGCTTGAATGATGCTCGCCCGATTGCCGGACCAACGCATGATCGCCTGCGCCAGTCCGTCGACCGAGTCTGACCAACTCTCGTCCTCGGCATCGATGTCGTCAGGGCGTACGACGAACACGTCGACATCCGACTCCGCTGTGCCGTCACCTCGGGCAGCGGATCCGAAGACGGCGGCTGCAGCCGGCCGTATGGGCCAAGACTCGAGGTTCTCACGGATCCGCTGGAACAGCCTGGTCCGCAACGCCGCCAGCACGACCACAGCTTCGGCTGCGACATGCTCCCTGTTGAGCGTGTAGAGATTGGCCGACCCTGCCGTAACGACATCGACCAAGCCGTGTTCGTCCATCCGATGGAGCAGCCGTTGGACGCCGTGCTGGCTCCCACGGCCCGCCAGCCGTTGAATCTCCCGGCCCGTGAGTGGCTTGGTTGTCCCCGCGAGAACCGCAAGCACCCTTCCATCGAGCGATGGAACGACGGCGGCAGTCGGGTCTGACAGGTCCACTCGGCAAGTGTGACACATATTGGGATCACTTGACACATATTTGTGTCAAGTGATCCCAATCGGATGTCTCAGTGGACCTGGATCGACCTCGGCAATGCCTACCTAAGATCTCACCGTGGCTGGCTCCCAGCCGCGAATCACCAGTAGACGGGGCTGGTCTTGCCGCACGGACGGATCCAGGAGCGGTAGACCTTCACGTCGGTGAAGTTGTAACCGTAGGAGTCGTTCGTGAAGAAGTTCGCCTTGGTGTAGGTGACGTACGAAGCCGTCGTGTTGTACGTCTTCGGGAAGCCCGACGGGTTCGAGGCCGTCGAGCGGGACTTCTTGCTGGCGATGGTGCCTCGGACCAGGCCACTCGCGCTGCTCGCGTAGATGTAGGCCTGCTTCCACGACGTGCTGCGCTTGTTGGTCACCGTGTAGCGGATCGAGGAGCCACCGCGGACGATGAGGCAGGCGTACCAGTTGGCGTTGCTCCCCGAGGTGATGAGCGTGCCGGCGGCCGGCATGCCCGCCTTGATCTTCGACCACGTGCGCGAACCGACGACGCCATCGGCCGAGAGTCCCTTCGCACGCTGGAAGTTCTTCACCCGGGCGGTGGTCGACGACCCGAACGAACCGTCCGGCTTGAGCCCGCCGAGCACCCTCTGGAGCAGCTTCACACAGCTGCCGGTGTTGCCGGGACGTACGGTCTTCGGACTGCTGATCGTGCAGCTGACCGCGGCCTCCGCCGGCGCCGTGCCCGCGTCCACCGCCACCAGTCCGCCCGTTGCGACGGCCACTGCCGCGACCATGCCGCCAATGCGCAACCGCATCGATGTCTTCACTTGTTCGGGTCCCCTCTGGGTCGATTCACATGCTCGTTAAGTAAAGGCGCATGGTCGCAGACCGGCGGCGACGCCCGAACCCGTACCTCTCCCGTACCTCCGTGGTTACGGAATGCTTAGCCGCCGCTCGACGGAGGAGCTGCTGTCGCTGCCGGTGCCGCCGTCGCCGTAGTCACGGCCGTAGCCGCCGACGAGCCGGTCGTTGCCGGAGTGCCCGTAGAGGGAGTCGTTGCCCGAACCGCCCTCGATCCGGTCCGAACCACCGAGGCCGACCAGCTTGTTGGCTCCGCTGTTGCCCCGCAGGACGTCTGCGTAGTTCGTGCCGGTCAGCCGCTCGAAGGTCAGCAGGCGATCCGCTCCCGCGCCGGTCGACTGCACCGAGGTCGAGTTGAGCGCGACCTTCACGCCGTTTCGTACGTTCGAGTACGCGACGGTGTCGGTGCCCGAGCCGCCCTCCGCGCGGTCGTTGCCGAGGCCGGGAAAGATCGTGTCGCTGCCGCCTCCGCCGAGAAGTACGTTGGCGCCACCGTCACCGACGAGACGATCGGCGTACGGGCTGCCCGTCAGGTTCTCCATCCCGGCGAGCGTGTCGGTGCCGCCACCCCCGGTCGCGCGGGACATAGACGCGGTGACGGGATTGTCGGCAGTGAAGTACGACGCCGTGTCGATGCCGGTACCGCCGTTCAGCGAGTCGTCGCCGGCGTTGCCCGCCAGCAGGTCGTCACCGCTGTCACCGCGGATGGAGTCGGTGTTGTTCCCGCCTTCCAGCGTGTCGTTGCCGCTGCCACCCTCGATCGAGTCGTTGCCTGCGTCGCCCTTCAGCCGGTCGTTGCCGCCTCCGCCGAGAACTCGGTCGTTGCCGGCCTCGCCGACGACGGTGTCCGCGCCTTCTCCGGCATTCACGGTGTCGTTGCCGGGGCCGGCCTTGACCGTGTCGTTCCCGTCCCCGCCGTCGATGGTGTCAGCGGACCCGACGGTGGGGCTGTAGTAGTCCTCATCGCCGTAGATCTCGTCCACGCCTGCCTTGCCGAGGATCGAGTCTGTGCCCGCGCCGCCGGCCAGGTGGTCACGCCCAGCGCCACCCTCGATGTGGTCGCTACCGGAACCACCGTTGATGCGGTTGCTTTCCGCAGCACCGTAGATCTCGTCGTCGCCGGCTCCACCCTCTGCGTTGAGCGAACCCGCACCACCGTAGATGACGTCGTTGTCGTTGCCACCGGAAACGTCGGCGCCAAACGGTCCGACTCGAATCGTGTCGTTGCCATCTTGGCCGTACGCACTCTGAGCCCAGGTCTCCGAGTCACCGAGGTGAATGGTGTCGTCACCCATCCCGCCCCTGATGACGGCGCCTGCTTCGACAGCGGTCAAGGTGTCGTTACCATCGCCGCCGTCAATGGTGTCGTGGCCGAACCGCCCGCCCGTGATGTTGTCGTTGCCGGCATCGCCGTAGAACACGTCGAAGTCGTCTCCGCCATACGGGTTCGGGGTGATCGTGTCATCGCCTTCATCGCCATGAAGCACGTCGTCACCGCCGCCATCACTCATGATGTCGTTGCCGTCGCCGCCGCTGACAGCGTCATTGTCCGCGCCGGCTTCGATCGTGTCGGCACCTGCGCCGCCGACGAGGTCGTCATTTCCGCCCCAACCCCGGACTCTGTCATCACCCGCGCCTGCATCAATCTGGTCGACGTCACGCCCACCGTCGATCGTGTCGTTGCCGTCACCAGCGACGACACGGTTGGCGCCGTTGCCGACATCGAAGGTGTTGTCGCCGCTCGTGCCGGTGATCACGTCGGCAAAGTCTGTTGCCTCCACAGCCTCGAACCCCGCGAAGGTGGCGTCCCAGTCGGTGCCACCTGACGCCATGTCGAGCTTGATGCCCTTCGTGGAGCCGGAGAGGCTGAGGGTGTCGATGGCGTCGTCCGACGAACCAGCGTCGATGACGTCACCGCCCGCACCAATCGCCCTGACATGGATGTCGTCAGCACCGTTCTCGCCCTGAATGACGTCCGCGCCGAGCCCGTTGCTACTTGAGGATGCAAGGTCGTCGCCGTCTCCCAGGTAGATCTGGTCGTCACCGGCTTCGTTGTGAACGGTGTCGTCACCGGCGCCGGCGTGGATGACGTCATTCCCAGCGCCGCCGCGCGCGATGTCATCACCGGCGCCACCCCAGAAGGTGTCGTTGCCGTCGCCGCCCTCAAACCAGCCCGCACCAGACTCCACGTAGTGAACGTCGTCTCCCGCGCCGCCATTGGCAGCGAACTGTTGCCTCGTGGAGCGGATGACGTCATTCCCCGGTCCCGCGTCGATGGACCCACTCTCACCGACGATCGTGTCGTTCCCGTCTCCCGCCTCGACCCGGTTCCCATAGGCGGGGTACACGACATCGTCGCCTTCGCTCGCCGCAATCGTGGCAATGCCCGACCCCGCGACGCAGATGATGTCGTTACCGCCGAGCGCATCGACCGAGTGATCGTCCGGCACGAAGATCACGTCGTCCCCCTCGGTGGGCACCTGACCCTCGACCGAGAGATCGACGGTGACGGGCTTGCCACCGCACTCACCTTCTGCCGCGGCGGCGGAGCCGGCGAGGAGACCACCGACACCGAGGGCGACGGCGGGGACGGAGAGCAGCCCGATGAGGGCGTACGAGGAGGCGCGAGAGCGCATGAGAGACCTCACAACGACGAGGGACCGAGGGGTGCCGGCGCCGACCCGAATCATGCGCGGAGAGCGAACGATAGCGCTTTCCATCAGGCCCCGCGTGCGACTTTGGGCGGCCTGTTCATTCACTGTGTGGATCACGTTTCGCGCATACTGACTCATCGTGCTTGATCTCTCGCGCCGTGCCCTGCTGCTCTGGGCGGCCTCGCTGTTCGCTCTGTGCGCCCTGATCGGGATCGCGGGGATCAACGGGTGGCCGCCGGTCTCGACGATCGACGAGCTCGGCCGGGACGCGACGGCGGTGACGGCGGAGCACGGCTGGATGCTCGACTTCGGGCACATCGTCGAGGTGGCCACCGAGTGGTATCTCGCTGTCGGCGTCGCCCTCCTGGTCGCCGCGGGACTGTTCAGGAAGTATCTGCGCGCCGCGGTCTACGTGCTCGGCGTCGTGGTGATCACCCTGGTCGTACGCCGCGGGGTGGTGCTGCTCGTCGACCGGGACCGGCCCGTGTGGCAGCTGACGTCGTGGCTGCACGAGTCACCGGCGTACCCGTCCGGTCATGCGACCGGGATCGCGGTGCTGGCGGGCGTGATCGCGGTGGTCGTGACGATGTTCGTACGCCGCCGCGGCATCCGCCGCCTGGCCTACGCCGGTCTCATCCTGCTGGTCGTGCTCGTCGCCGCCGACCGGGTCTTCCTCGGTCGCCACTACCCCTCCGACGTGCTCGGCGGGATCCTCTTCGCCGCCGGCGCCGTCTTCCTCGGCATGGCCGTCTACACGCCGCTGCCCGCCTCGCACGCGCTGGGGCGGCGGCCGCTGGTCGACTCGGTGCGTGGCAACCGGAGGATCGCGGTCGTGCTCAACCCGATCAAGGTCGAGTCGGTGGAGCACTTCAAGACGATGGTCACCGCGATGGCCAAGGATTCCGGCTGGAAGACGCCGACCTGGCACCTGACCACGGTCGACGACCCGGGCAGAGGGATGGCGCGAGCGGCCCAGGCGGAGGGCGCCGACCTGGTCCTCGTGTGTGGCGGCGACGGCACCGTACGCGAGGTCTGCTCCGCCCTGGCCGGCACCGGCATCGCGGTCGGGATCGTCCCCGGCGGCACCGGCAACCTGCTGGCCCGCAACCTGTCGATCCCGCTCTACATCCGCGCCGCGATCGACGTCGCGCTCACCGGGCAGGACCGGGCGATCGACCTGGTCGAGGTCTCGGGGGACAACCTCGACGACACCAACTTCCTGGTCATGGCCGGGATGGGCTTCGACGCCGCGATCATGAGCGGCGTCAACGAGGACATCAAGAAGCGGATCGGCTGGATGGCGTACGTCCTCTCCGCCTTCAAGAGCCTGATGTTCCCGGCGATGCGGCTGGAGATCTCCGTCGACGACGGAGAGTTCACCAGGCACCGGGCGCGCACGGTCGTGGTCGGCAACGTCGGCTACCTCCAGGCGAACATGCCGCTGCTGCCGGCGGCCGCGCTCGACGACGGTCTCATCGACGTGGTGCTGCTCTATCCGCAGCGGTTCTGGTCCTGGCTCCCGCTCGCGGCCCGGGTGCTGAGCAAGCGGCCGCGCACCGACAATCTGATCAACCGGATGACCGGTGCCAGCGTCGTGATCCGGACCAACCACGACCAGCCGCGCCAGCTCGACGGCGACACGATCTCCGAGGGCCGGGAGCTGCGTATGCAGTGCCTTCCCGGGCGCCTGCTCGTCCGCGTGCCACGCTGAGGACGAGTCCCGATTCGGTCCCGAATCTAAACGACACGCGATGAGGTCGAACGTCCCGAGAATCAGGGTCTAAAGTCCCGTTTCTCGCGTGCTTTCGGTGCGTTTGGCATCGATTCTCGAGTCGATCCGAGCCGACTCGCCGACACAGATGTCTTGTTGACAAGTAAATATTCATAAGGTGTCTGACACGACTCGGCGTCAGCCCAGTCGGCGTCTCCCGCTGGGCTCAAGCCTGACTCCGGCCGGCGACGTGGCAAGACCCACACACTGGTCGGAAATCCCCCGCGACCAGTGGTCGACTCCCGGGCCGTCCCACCCGCAGCCCGGGTTTGAAAGCCGGCACGCTCGGAACGGTTCCCCCGCCACGCCCGAGCGTGCCGGTGTCGTTTTCGCCGTGGATCCGGGATCAGCTTCTGGGCTTGGCCTGCTGGACGGCCTCGGTCTCCTCCGGCGACATCAGCTGGGACGACTTCCAGCCACTGATGCTCTTCGCGTACGACCTCGCCTCGGTGCGGCCGTGGATCGAGGTGAGCACGACCCCGTCGCCGTTGTCGTCGAGCAGCGCAAGGCACCAGCTCAGGTGGCCGCCGGCGTCTCCGAAGGCGTCGAAGCGCACGACCGCGAGGTGGCGCAGGTTCATCGCCGACTCGGCGCGCAGGGCCGCGACCTCGGCGCGCAGACCGGCGACGTCGGTCGGGAGCGACTCGACGGCGGCAGGGTCGGGGCGACGTACGTCCTTCGTCTTCTGCCAGGCCGCTCCGGCGAGGACCAGAGCGGCGATTGCTGTCAGCAGAGTGAGAATGGCAAGAGCGAGCACATCGGGCGAATCTAGACTGTCGACGTGTCCGAGCCACAACGCATCGCCTATCAGGGCGAACCAGGGTCCAACTCACACATGGTGTGCCAGCGGCACTACCCCGAGCTGGAGTCGGTGCCGTGCGCCTCGTTCGAGGACGTCTTTGCGACCGTCGAGGCAGGTGAGGCGTCGCTGGCGATGATCCCGATCGACAACTCCCTGGCCGGGCGGGTGGCCGACATCCACCACTTCCTGCCCGAGTCCAACCTGCACATCATCGCCGAGCACTACCTGCGGATCCGGTTCCACCTGCTCGGCCTTCCGGGCGCCCATCTCGACGACATCCGTACGGTCCACTCCCACGTCCACGCGCTGGGCCAGTGCCGCAACATCATCCGCGAGCACGGGTTCACCCCGGTCGTCTCCGGCGACACCGCCGGCGCCGCGCGCGAGGTGGTCGAGGCCGGCGACCCGACGATGGCCGCGATCTCGCCGCCGCTGGCCGCCTCGATCTACGGCCTGGACGTCCTCGCCACCGACATCGAGGACGCCGACCACAACACGACCCGGTTCGTGGTGCTCTCGCCCGACTTCATCCAGGCGCCGGCCGACAACGGTCCGGTGGTGACCTCGTTCATCTTCAACGTACGCAACCTCCCGGCGGCCCTCTACAAGGCGCTCGGCGGCTTCGCGACCAACGGCGTCAACATGACCAAGCTGGAGTCCTACATGGTGGGCGGGAAGTTCACCGCCACCCAGTTCCTCGCCGAGGTCGACGGCCACCCCGACCAGCCGGGGCTGAAGCGTGCCCTGGAGGAGCTGGCCTTCTTCACCACCGATGTGAAGCTGCTGGGGGTCTATCCCGCCGACCCGGCGCGGTTCTGAGTCATGCCGGACGACGAGCCGACCGCCGACCTCGGGTTCGCCCGCGTCGACCTCGACCGGGAGCGCCGCACCGGTGACCCCGAGGTCGTGTACGCCGACGGCAAGACACCCGAGCAGGTCGTCGCGATCCTTCGCCGACTGCATGAGGCGCATCCCTCGCGCGCCGTCCTGGCCACCCGGGTCTCCGCCGAGGCGGCCGCCCTGGTCGCGGCCGAGCTGCCGACGGCGGACCACGATGCCGAGGCGCGCGCGGTCACGCTCGGGCCGCTGCCGACCCCGCACGGCCGGGTGTGCGTCGTCGCCGCCGGGACCTCCGACGGACCGGTCGCGGCCGAGGCCGCGCTCGCGGCCCGGGTCCACGGGGCCGGAGTCGAGCGGATCACCGATGTCGGCGTCGCCGGGATCCATCGTCTTCTGGCCGTACGCGACCGGCTCGAGGCCGCCGATTGCCTGATCGTCGTCGCCGGGATGGAGGGCGCGCTGCCCTCGGTGGTCGGCGGGCTGGTGGGGGTGCCGATGATCGGGGTGCCGACGTCCGTCGGCTACGGCGCCTCCTTCGGGGGGCTGGCCGCACTGCTGGCGATGCTCAACTCGTGCGCTCCCGGCGTGACAGTGGTCAACATCGACAACGGCTACGGCGCCGGGGTCGCGGCGGCCCGGATCGCGCGGCGGGCCCGGTGAGCGTCGTCTGGGTCGACGCCTCCGCCGGGGCCTCGGGGGACATGCTGCTCGGCGCGCTCGTCGGCGCCGGTGTCCCCATCTCGGAGATCGCCTCGGCGGTGGACGCGGTCGCCCCGGAGCCGGTGGATCTCGCCGCTTCGCAGGTGACCCGCGGTGCCCTGGCTGCGACGCGGTGTCATGTCTCGATCGCCGACTCGGTCCACCATCGGACCTGGACCGACGTCCGGGTGCTGCTGACCGACGCCGCTCTGGACGACGCCGTGCGCGACCTGGCGCTGCGGGTCTTCGAGCGGCTGGCCGAGGCCGAGGGCGCCGTCCACGGGATCTCTCCCGACGAGGTCCACTTCCACGAGGTCGGGGCGCTGGACGCGATCGCGGACGTGGTCGGTGTGTGTGCCGGGTTCGTGCACCTGGGCGTCACCGAGGTCGTGGTCTCCCCGGTGGCGGTCGGCTCGGGCTCGGTCCGGGCCGCTCACGGCACTCTTTCGGTGCCGCCGCCGGCCGTGGCGCGGCTGCTCACCGGCGTACCTTCCTACGCGGGGCCTCCGGGGCATCCGCAGATGGAGATGTGTACGCCGACCGGCGCCGCGCTGCTCACCACCCTCGCGACGTCGTGGGGCGACCAGCCACCGATGGTGACGAGCGCGATCGGCGTCGGAGCCGGCGGGCGAGATCCGGAAGGCTGGTCGAACGCGCTGCGGCTGCTGATCGGAGAGGCTGCTGGGCCGCCGCCGGCATCTCCCGCCCCTGAAGACGAGCTGGTCGTCGAGGCGAACATCGACGATCTCGAACCTCGGCTCATCCCCGGGGCGCTCGACGCGCTCCTCGCCGCAGGCGCCCACGACGCCTGGGTCACGCCGATCCTGATGAAGAAGGGCCGACCGGCCTACACGCTCCACGCGCTGACCCCGCATGCCGCCGCCGAGGCGGTTCGGCGGGTGTTCTTCCGGGAGACCTCGACGATCGGCGTACGCGAGCACGAGGTCGTCAAGCGCGCCCTGCCTCGCGAGATGCTGACCGTGAGCGTCGGCGGACACCCGATCGCGGTCAAGGCCGCCCGCCTCGACGGCGAGGTCGTCAACCTGCAGCCCGAGTGGGACGACGTCGCCCGCGCCGCTGCCGCTCTCGACCGCCCCGCCATCGACGTACTCGCCGAAGCCAAAGCCCTCGCCGAAGCGTCACCCCGGTCGGCCGAAGCGTCACCCCCGTCGAGCGAATAGGCAGCCGGCGACGCCTCGACCGACGTACCTGACACCTCGGCCAACGCAAGCGACGTCTCGGCAGGGTGCGAGGATGAGGGCCGGACGTAAAGGAATGGAACGGAACCCCTGATGGACATCACCGTCGTCGCGCTGGCCTTCGCCGCGATCTTCGTCGTCGAGCTCCCCGACAAGACGTTCCTGGCGACCCTGGTGCTGTCGACGAAGTACCGGCCGATCTTCGTGTGGCTCGGGGTGGGCGCGGCGTTCGCGGTCCAGACGCTCATCGCGGTGGCGATCGGCGGGGTGGCCACCCTCCTCCCGACCGACCTGATCCACATCGTCGCCGCTCTGCTCTTCCTCGGCGGCGCGGTGTTCCTGTTCATCGAGGGGCGCCGCCACCACGGCACCGCGACCGAGGACGACGGCAGCGAGTTCGCCGAGAAGGCCAAGGACGTACGCGGCTTCCGCCAGGTCCTGGCCAGCTTCATGGTCCTCTTCGCGGCCGAGTGGGGAGATCTCTCCCAGCTGCTGAGCGTCTCGCTCGTGGCCCGCTACCACGACCCGGTCTCGGTCTTCATCGGCTCCTGGGCCGCGTTGCTGGCGGTGTCGGGGCTCGCGGTGCTGCTGGGACGTACGCTGCTCCGGTTCATCAAGCTGCACGTCCTGCACTACGTCGGAGCCGTCGTCTGCCTCGTCCTGGGCATCCTGACCCTGGTCGAGGTGTTCGCCTGAGCGGAGGTCGCCTAGGCTGCCCGGCATGGTAGAACTTGGCGCCGACAGCGAGGTCGGACGACTGCGTACGGTCATGCTCCACCGGCCCGGCCGGGAGCTGACCCGGCTGACGCCGCGCAACAACGACAAGCTGCTCTTCGACGGCATTCCGTGGGTCAAGCGGGCCCAGGACGAGCACGACGCCTTCGCGGCCGCGCTGCGGGATCGCGACGTCGAGGTGCTCTATCTGACCGACCTGCTCACCGAGACCCTCGAGGTGCCCGAGGCGCGGAAGCTGGCGCTCGAGAACGTGCTGGGCTCGCTCACCCTCGGCGACACCCTGCGGGACTACCTGAGCGGTGCCCTCGCCGACGCCGGACCGGCCGAGCTGACCGACCACCTGACCGCGGGCGTCCGCAACGACGAGGTGCGCGGCGGCCACGGTCTGGTCACCAGCCTGCTGGCCCACGACGACTTCCTGATCGACCCGCTTCCCAACCTGCTCTTCACCCGTGACTCGTCGGTGTGGATCCGGGACCGCGCAACCGTCACGAGCCTGGCGATGCCTGCTCGCAAGCGTGAGACCGCGCTGACCGAGCTGATCTACCAGTTCCACCCGCGCTTCCGGGACAGCCCGCGGCTGCACGGCGCCCACCTGGAGCATGTCGAGGGCGGGGACGTACTCCTCCTGGCTCCCGGTGTGGTCGCGGTCGGGGTCGGGGAGCGCACCACCCCCGCGGGGGCCGAGCGGCTCGCCCGTCAGGTCTTCGCCGAGGAGCTCGCCCACACCGTGCTCGCGGTGCCGATCGCACAGGAGCGCGCGACGATGCACCTGGACACGATCGCCACGCTGGTGAACACCGACAAGATGGTGATCTACCCGAACGCGGTCGACTCGCTGGTGGCCTACGCAGTGACCCCCGGCGCCGATGGCGGTCGGCTGAACATCGCGGCCCCGCGCCCGTTCCTCGAGGTCGCCGCCGAGGCGATGGGCATCGACAAGCTCCACCACGTCGACACCGGCCTCGACCCGGTCGCCGCCGAGCGCGAGCAGTGGGACGACGGCAACAACACCCTGGCACTGGCGCCGGGCGTGGTCGTGGGCTACGAGCGCAACACGCAGACCAACGAGGCCCTGAAGGCCGCCGGGATCGAGGTCATCGCGATCGCCGGCTCCGAGCTGGGCTCCGGCCGCGGCGGCCCGCGTTGCATGAGCTGCCCGATCGCCCGTGACCCGCTGCCCGCATAGGCAACCGAACCCGCGGGTAACCCCTGTAGACGAACATCGTTGAACTCTGTAACTGTCGTCACATCACGACAGCCACCCCACAGCCGACCCCGAAGGAAACCCTCGTGACCGAGTCGTTCTTCTCCATGTTCACGCCCAAGGAGATCGCGCACATCAGCGCCACCGGCACCCGCGTGCACCTGCCCGAGGGCTGGTCGCCGATCTGGGAGGACACCCCGCCGGACAAGGCCTACATCATCCTCGACGGCACCGTCTCGGTCCGCCGGGACAAGGAGGAGATCGCGCAGTGCGGTCCCGGCGACATCATCGGCGAGGCGGCGATCCTGCGCGGGTCGCTGCGTACGGCCTCCATCGTCGCCCTCACCCCGCTCGACCTGATCCACCTCAGCGCCGACAAGCTGCAGCAGCTGTCCGTCGAGATGCCGTCGTTCGCACGGGCGCTGGACAAGGTCGCCAAGGAGAGGTTCGGCTCCTGACGCTCGACGATCAGACTGACGAGGGCCTCGGCCAGGGCCGTAGCCGTGAGGCCGACATCGAGCTGGCCGAGGCGCTCTCCGTCGTCGAGTCCTTCGTCCTCGGCCAGACGCCCACGCTGACCCGCGTCGAGGTGGCGGATGCCGCCGGCGTACCGATGGACGTCACCGAGGACCTCTGGCACCACCTCGGCTTCCCGCATGCGGGCGAGGACGAGATCGCCTTCACCGAGGCGGATGTCGAGGCCCTGCGGATGACGCAGGAGCTCGTACGCCTCGGGGTGCTCAGCGAGGACCGGCAGGCCGCGCTCGTGCGGACCTGGGGACGGTCCTACGCGCGCCTGGCCGAGTGGCAGACATCGCTGCTGGCCGAGGTCGCCCGGGAGCGAGGCGGCGACGAGGTCGAGGACCTGGTCGCGCTGAGCGCGCAGGTGCTGCCGCTCGTCGAATCGCTGCAGGGCTATGTCTGGCGCCGCCATCTGGTCAGCGCCGCCCGGCGGATGCTCACCGTCGCGGACGCCTCCGCGGTGCCGCTGGCGGTCGGCTTCCTCGACATCGTCGGCTACACCGCCCGCTCCAAGCGGCTCAGCGACAAGGAGCTGGTCGACTGGGTCGAGGAGTTCGAGGACACCTGCTCCGACGTCGTCGTCGAGCACGGCGGACGGGTGATCAAATACCTCGGCGACGGGGTGTTCTTCACCTTCGAGGACGTCGAGGCCGCAGCCCGGACGGCGCTCGAGCTGGCCACCCTCGGGGAAGACAAGGAGAGCGCGTTTCCGCACGTCAGAGCCGGAATCTCCTACGGCGACGTGGTGCTCCGGCTCGGTGACGTCTTCGGCCCGACGGTCAACATCGCCGCCCGCCTGACGACCCTCGCCCGGCCCTCCTCGGTGGTCATCGACGAGAACGCCGCCGCCGCGCTCGAGGACGTCGACGGCTTCCAGGTCGAGAAGATGCGGCGTACGAGCGTGAAGGGCTACTCCCGCCTGCAGGCGTTCCGGCTGCGTTCGCGGTCCGACTGAACCGGGCCGATCGAACCTGGCCAGACTGAATCTGACCAGAAAGGTCGGGCCCGGCGGGGTGCTCCCGAGCCAGGCTTGATCGCGAAAGGAGGACCACATGATCGGAACGCTCAACACCCTGGTCGACCTGGTCGAGGCAGAGCTCGGCGACGGGCTCACCGGCGAGGTGGACGTGGCCCGGGTCGCCCGCGACCACGGCACCACCGAGTATCACCTGCGCCGGATGTTCTCGGCCCTGGCCGGGATGCCCCTCTCCGAATACGTACGCCGCCGCCGGATGACCCTGGCAGCGGCCGACCTGGTGGGCGGTGCCCCTGACCTCCTGGAGGTCGCGGTGCGCTACGGCTACGGCTCGACCGAGGCGTTCGGGCGCGCGTTCCGTGCTGTGCACGGTTCGGCGCCCGCCGACGTACGCCGATCCGGTGGTCCGCTACGCACACAACCCACGCTCAGGTTCCGCCTGAGCGTCGAAGGGAGCACCCCGATGGACGTCACCATCAACGACATGCCCGAGCTGCGGCTGGTCGGCCACGCCGCCAAGGTCCCGCTGATCTACGAGGGCGTGAACCCGCACATCCAGGCACACATCGCCTCTCTCGAGCCCTCGGAGCACGTTCGGCTCAAGGAGCTCAACGACACCGATCCGCGCGGCATCCTCGCCGTCACCGAGTCCCCGTCGCCCGATGCGCCGGAGGGGTCGATGATCACCTATCTGCACGGGGTCGCGGTCACGCCGTCGGCGTCGGTGCCGGAGGGGCTGGACGCCATCACCGTGCCGGCCGGCTCCTGGGCGGTCTTCGCCTCCAGCGGCCCGCACCCCGAGGCATTGCAGCAGCTCTGGGCCGCCACCGCGACCGACTGGTTCCCGTCGAACCCGTGGCGGCTCCGCCCCGGCCCGTCCGTCCTGCGCTACCTCGAGCTCACCGAGACGTACGCGTCGTGCGAGCTGTGGTTGCCGGTCGAGCGGTGAATGTTCACCGAGGTAACTCGGTGAACGGTCGCTTCCCTCGGGGAACTCCGCGAAGTAGGTGAGTGCTGACCGAGGTACCTCGGTCAGCATCCACACCGTCAGCGGATGGTGACCTGACGGTTCGCGAGCCCGGCGCGAGCCGAGCGGACCTCCGGGGTGATCTCGGAGTCGTCGGCGAGGGCCTCGTCGAGCAGCTTCTTGAACGCCACCGCAGGCTCCTCGAGCGCCTCGGCGCCGGTGCCGACCGGCAGGTCCCAGACAGGGGCGAGCAGACCGTGGGCACGGAACATGCCGACGAAACGGGCGTCGGGGACGATCACGTCGTCGCCGGTGACGTGCAGCCGCGCGAGCGCGGTCAGCAGGGCGTCCTCGGGCTCGGGCATCACCCAGCGCAGGTGCTCCTTGGAGCCCACCGAGGTCCAGTACGCAGCCTCGACCGAGGTCAGTCGCGCCGTCGGCAGCACCGACTCGTTGGCGTGCTCGAGCGCGTGCTCGAAGTCGCCCTTGTCCTCGACGTCGGCGAGCCACCAGTCGAAGCCCTCGTGGACGTTGACGTCCAGCGACGAGTCGGTCACCAGGTCCTGCAGACGCGGGCCCTCGCCCGGCGCCGCGGTCAGGCCGAAGATGCCCGACTCGCCGGCGGCACGTGCCTCCAGCGCCTGGAGCAGTGCCGCGGCGATGTCGCGCGACACGTCACCGTAGTTGTGCTGCACCTGCAGCCCGGCCCAGACCTCGCCCGAGTCGCGCGACATCGCCGGCGCGGCGCCGGGCAGCAGGGTGCCCAGCGTGACGGCGGTCGACTCGAAGCCCTTCACGGTCAGCGACACCGTCGCCGAAGGCACCAGCTCGCGCAGCGCGACCAGGTCGCACTCGCCGGGCAGGCCCTCGAACGGGCGCCCCACGAAAGCGCCGCCGGCGGCACCGTGGCACGCCTTGTAGCGCTTGCCGGACCCGCACGGGCAGGCCGCACGCGGGTTGGGACCGTCCGTCGGGGCCGCAGCCGCCTGACGGTTCTTGACTCGGGACTTCTTGGCCACGGCCAAACCCTAACCTGCCGGGCCCGTTCACCATGTAACACGCCTTAGCGGCCGAGCAGCTCCAGCATGAACCCTGGCCGGTCGGTGATGACCGCCTTGACCCCGAGGTCGAGGCAGAGCTTGAGCTGCTCCTCGGTGTTGACGGTGTAGACGTGGAGGTTGCGGCCCTTCGACGCCAACCGCCGCCCGAGCTTCGGGTGAGCGGTGAGCATCTCGATGCCCGCGCCGAGCCACCAGTCCGGGCCGATCGCGTGCCGCAGCAGCGACCAGTTGGCGGCGCGGTCGATGAGCTGGACCAGAGGTACGCCCGGTGCCAGCCGCTCCACCCGCTGCAGTGCCGTGAAGGAGAAGCTCATCACCCGCACCGGGCTGCCCGGGCCCGCCCAGCCGAAGTCGTTGAGCACGTCGACCAGGCGGCCCTCGGTCAGCCCGCCGTAGCGCGTGGGGTGCTTGGTCTCGATCGCCATCTCGACGTGCCGGCCGTAGTCCCGTACAACCCGCAGCAGCCGGTGCAGCGTGAGCACCCCTCGCATGTCCCGGTCCGGCGGCTCGTCCTCGCCGTCCCAGAACCCGTTCTTCCAGGCCGCGAAGTCGATCGCCTGCAGCTCGGCGAGGGTCATCTCCGAGACCAGCCCACGCGCGCCGATCCGGCGCAGATGCCGGTCGTGCACGCAGACGAGATGACCGTCCATGGTCAGACGTACGTCGCACTCCAAGGCGTCCGCACCCGCATCAAGAGCTGCGACGTACGCAGCCAGGGTGTGCTCTGCGATCTCATGACTGGCGCCGCGATGCGCGACCACCTGGGGCCTCATGAGGAGATTGTGCGACATCGAGGTCCGCTCGTCTCGCGACACGAGCGATCAGAGCGGCACGACCTCGAGCCGACCGAACGCGACGAAGGCCGCCAGCGACCAGAAGACGAGGTCACCGACGGCGGCACCCCACTCCCTGCGGATGATGCGGGTGGTCGTCGCGCCGGTCATCAGCAGCACCAGTCCGAGAGCGGCGAGCGGCACCAGCCACGTCGCGACCCCGGTCACGGCGGGCAGGATCAGCCCGGCGGCGGCCAGCAGTTTCATCACGCCGATGACCTTGAGGAAGCCGTCGGGGAAGTCATCGGCGTAGCGCCACCCGTCGAACGTGTTGCGGAACCGCTCCTTCGACAGCAGCAGCATCGCCAGTCCACCGGCCAGGAAACCGGCGGCGAGAAAGATCGTCACGATCCACAAGATGATGTTCATGCCAACCAGGACGAGGTACGCCGCCGTCCCGTGACATCACTGACATCACCGCCCGCCGGTCACCCGCAGTGTCGTCGCGGTGACGTACGAGGCCTTGTCGCTCATCAGCCAGGCGACCGCCTCGGCGACCTCGTCGGGTGAGCCCGCGCGGCCGATCGGGATCTGGGGCGCCATCCGCGCGATCCGGTCGGGGTCGCCGGTGTTGGCGTGCATGTCGGTCTCAATGAGCCCGGGAGCGACCGCGACGACCCGGATGCCGAGCGCGGCGACCTCAAGCCCGAGGCCCTTGGTGAGCGCGTCGATCCCGGCCTTCGCGGCGGCGTAGTGGACGTACTCCCCCGGTGATCCGAGCGTGGCGGCACCCGAGGAGATGTTGACGATCACGCCACCCTCGGCGAGCGCCGACACCGCTGCCCGGGCGACCAGCGTGGGACCGACCAGGTTGACGGCGTACGTCCTGCGGATCTCGTCCGCGGGAGTGTCGACGAGGGGTGCGTAACGGTAGGTCGCGCCGGCGTTGTTGACCACGCCCGTGAGCGGGCCGGCGGTCTCGAAGAGCGCGGCGATCCCGGCGTCGGTGGTGATGTCCGCGCTCACGATCTCGCAGGAGACGCCCTGCGCCCGGACCTCGTCCCGCGTCGCCATGGCAGCAGCCTCGTCGGAGAGGTAACCGAGCACGAGGGAGTGGCCCTCAGCAGCCAGCAGACGAGCGACAGCAGCACCGATCCCGCGGGTGCCTCCGGTGATGAGAGTCCGTTTCACACCCGAAGGGTGTCACGCAGCCTCCACGCCACCAACGCCAGTGCCAGCACTCCGGCGAGCGCCCAGCCGGCGGGGTAGTGCACCGCAGGTTCGTTCCAGCGCTCGTGGAAGTAGACCAGGTGCGAGGAGAGCAGCCCGGCGTCGACCGATCGGCCCTCCTGGATGAGTACGCCGATGGCGACCAGCACGGTCAGCAGCGTCTGCATCGCCCAGCCCAGGATCCAGGCGGGCACCCAGGCGACGAGATCGACGGCGCGGCGTACGGAGGTCACGAGCACGGTCACCAGCGCGGCCGCCAGCAGCGCGTCGATCACCGACGACGGCAGCTCGCCGGGGAGCATCCCGTCGAGCCAGAGAGGTACGCAGACGGCCGGCGCGGCCAGCATCGGCGCCCGCAGCACGCACGGCCCGAGGCTCGCCGCGATCCCGGCGGCGAGACCCGCGGCCGTCGTGATCGCGGCGATGACGATCAGATGGGTCAGCATCGACGGGTCGGTCGCCACCGGTCCGGCAGCGAAGGTCAGCCCCAGGAGGGCCGCGGCCACGACACCGGTGCCGGCGAGCAGGGCACTGAGCAGCCGCCGGTCCGGACGCAGCCCGGCGGCGAGCCCACCGAGCGCGGCGGCGAGCAGCGCGAACGAGACCAGCTCGGCGACCATCGGGGCGAGCAGCAGCGGCTGCGGCTGGACGAGCTGGGGCAGGAAACCGACACCCCACCCCGCGGCCGCGACCAGCGGAACCATCCACAGACGAGTCCGTTCAGTCATGTCGTCCACGGTGACAGGCGCAAGGTGAGACCAGGCGGCGTATCGAGGAACACCAGCCCAACGTCAGGTGGCTCGACCGTGGCCGTTCATCACCAAGGTGGGGGGATTTTTAATTGCACGGCGCAGAAATGGGATACCTAGGTAGGCTCAGGGGACGGACACGTACCCCACGCGTGGAAGAGGTGAGACCGGCATGACCAAAGAACCCCGAAAATTCTGGGCCAGAAGCATCAGTACAGCGGCGCTGACCAGCATCGGGCCTCGGGCCGTTGCCGCCGTCGCGCTGACCGCTGCCTTCGCGGTCGCGGCCCCGACCGAGGGGAACCTCGACACCGGTCATCAGCAGCCTGAGCTGCCCGATCCGGGCGCTCTTCAGGACCCCCTCGGCATCGCCGGCGGCCTGGGTGGCGTGAAGAACCTGACCCCGACCGATGCCGTGAGGCTGGCCTCCAACGCCGAGGAGCTGTCGATCCCGCCGGTCGCCCTGGCTGCGTACCAGCGCTCGGCGACCGTGCTCAACGACGCCGACGCCTCCTGCCGCATCGACTGGGCGCTGGTCGCCGCGATCGGCATGGTCGAGAGCAACCACGGCCGCTTCGGCGGCAGCGAGCTCAACTCCAACGGCCTCGCCCTCCCCGCGATCATCGGCCCGCAGCTCAACGGCGCCGGCAACTTCGCGGCGATCCGCGACACCGACAACGGCCTCTACGACCACGACACGGTCTACGACCACGCGGTCGGCCCGATGCAGTTCATCCCCTCCACCTGGACCATCGTCGGCACCGACGGTGACGGCGACAACCGCCGCGATCCCCAGGACATCGACGACTCCGCCGTTGCCACCGCGGCCTACCTCTGCGCCGGCACCGAGGACGTCAGCACCGACTCCGGCGCCCAGTCCGCGGTCTACCGCTACAACCAGAGCGATACGTACGTCGAGGCGGTGCTGAAGATCGCGGGGCAGTACCGCAGTGGCGAGTTCCCCGGCTCGCCGAGCGTGGACGGGTCCACCTCGTCGATGCGGCCCACTGCCTCCCCGCTCCCGGTCACCTCGAACACCGTCAAGCCGACGACCAAGTCGGAGACCAAGGCCGCGCCGGTCAAGACTCCGGTCAAGGATCCCGTCGAGAGTCCGGCGCCGAGCAAGTCGCCGTCCCCCACCGGCAACAACACGGGCGGCTCCGACCCCGACGACAACTCGTCGGGTGGCGAGACCGAGTCGCCGACGCCGACCCCGACGCCCACCCCGACTCCGACGCCCACGGATCCGCCGACCACGGAGGAGCCGGAGCCTGTCGCCACCGTCGAGAGCCGCTGCAAGGACGCCATCGCGGTCGTATACCCGAGTGTCACCTCGGAGAGCGACAGCGCGACCTACGACGCGGTGCTGAATGCTTGCACCACCGCCCAGTACGAGACCGCGATTCCCACCGTGGCCGAGGCCGAGACGTTCGTGGCGAGCCTCTACAACCCCGACGACGAGGCGTATCCCAACCTTCCCGCGCCGGCCAAGGACGACACCGGAGCGGCGCCGCCGGAGGACACCTCGTCGGCGTCCTCGGGCGGCGAGTGAGCCGGGTCAGCTGACCTGGATCACCGTCTTGCCGAAGTTCTGACCCCGGAGCATCCGGTTGAACGCGGCGGGCGCGTTCTCGAGCCCTTCGGTGATGTCCTCGCGGTAGCGCAGCTTGCCCTCGGCGAGCCAGCCGGTGGCCTCGGCGAGGAAGGTCGCCTCGTGGTCACGGACGAACTCGGTCTGGATGAAACCCCTGATCAGCAGCGACTTGTTGAGCACGTGCCGCATCAGACCGGGTGCTCGGTCGGGCCCCTCGGGAGCGGCGGTGTCGTTGTAGTGCGCGACGATCCCGCAGACCGGCACCCGGGCGAACTTGTTCAGCCGCGGCAGCACGGCGTTCCACACGTGCCCGCCGACGTTCTCGAAGTAGACGTCGATCCCGTCCGGGACCGCCGCCTTCAGCTGCTCCTTGAAGTCGGGCGCCCGGTGGTCGAGGGCGGCGTCGAAGCCGAGCTCGGTCAGATGCGCGACCTTCTCCGGGCCGCCGGCGATGCCGACGGCGCGGCAGCCGAGGATCTTCGCGATCTGTCCGACCGTGGCGCCGACGGGACCGGTCGCAGCCGCCACCACGACGGTCTCGCCGGGCTTCGGCTGCCCGATCTGGGTCAGCCCCGCGTACGCCGTGAACCCCGGCATCCCCAGCACACCCAGCGCGGTGGAGACCGGCGCGAGGGACGGATCGAGGCGGCGGGTGTGCTTGGCCGGCGCGACGGAGAACGCCTGCCAGCCTCCGTACGCCAGCACCACGTCACCGACCTGCCGCGACGGATCGCGCGACTCCACCACCTCCGCGACCGTGGCGCCGGGCAGCACGTCGCCCAGGGCGGTCGGCTCGGCGTACGACGGCGCATCGCTCATCCGCCCGCGCATGTAGGGGTCGAGCGAGAGGAACTTCGTACGCAGCAGCACCTCGCCGTCCGCAGGTGTCGGCACCTCGGAGGTGGCGATCGAGAAGTCCTCGGCGGTCGGTTCACCGATCGGGCGGGCGCGGAGCAGGATCTGGGTGTTGGTGTCGGTCATCCCGCCATGGTGCCTCACCGTGGCAGGCTTGCTTAATCACAACTAAACCTATTGACTTAGCCCATGAATCCCACGGTCGACGTCCACCAGCACCTGTGGCCGCCGGGGTTAGTCGAGGAGCTGCGCCGCCGGCGGCAGCCTCCGTACCTCGACGGCTGGGTGCTCCACCTCGACGGGGAGCCGCCCTACTCCGTCGACCCGGAAGATCACGATCTCACCCGTCGCGCGACGCAGGAGGACGGGCTCGTCCTGCTGTCGCTCTCCAGCCCGCTGGGGATCGAGTCGCTCGCCCCCGCCGAGGCGCACCGGCTGCTCGACGCCTGGCACGGCTTCGCCGACGACCTGCCCGCCGACTACGGGCTGTGGGCCGCGCCCGCCCTCGTCGAACCGGACCTCGACGGCCTCGCGAAGACCCTGGCGCACGACCGCGTCCACGGCCTCCAGGTGCCGGCGACCGCGCTGGCGACCCCGTCCGCGCTCGAGGCCCTCGCGCCGGTGCTCACCACGGTCCAGCAGGCCGACCTGCCCGTCCTCGTGCACCCGGGACCCGCCGGCCCGGGCACACCGACCGACGTGCCCGGCTGGTGGCCCGCCCTGACCTCGTACGTCGCCCAGCAGAGCGCCGCGTGGCACTCCTGGCACATCGCGGGGCGGTCGCTGCTGCCGACCCTGCGGATCGCGTTCGTGGGGCTGGCCGGACTCGCGCCGCTCCACCACGAGCGCCTCGCGCAGCGCGGCGGGAACCTCGGTGCGATCGACCGGCACGTCTACTACGAGACCTCGTCCTACGGCACCCAGGCGATCGACGCGATGTCCCGCGTGGTCGGTGTGGACCCGCTGGTGAACGGTTCGGACCGGCCCTACGCCGAGCCGATCGGCCACGGCCGAAGCGGAGCCCGAGGCGATCAGTACGGCCTCGGCGAGGCCCTGAGCCGGGCGATCTTCGTCGTCAACCCGCACCATCTGCTCACCGGAGGACACCGATGACCATCACCGAACCGACCGTGACCGGGCCCACCGTCGACGGGGTACTGAGCGCCGCGGACCTTCCCGATCTGCCGGGACGTACGCTCGCTCCCGGCGAGCTGCGCGCCTGGGTCGACGAGCTCGCCGCGCACCCCGAGCGGTGGGAGCACCTGGCGCGCCACGACACCGGCGGTCGCCACTACGTCTCGCTCCACCGCGACAAGGACATCGACGTGTGGCTGCTGTGCTGGAACACCGTCGACGACACCGGCTGGCACGACCACGACATCTCCTCGGGCGCGGTCGCGGTCACCCACGGATCGGTCTTCGAGCTGCAGCCGAGGTTCGGCGGCGAACCCGTTCAACGGGAGGTCGGCGCGGGCGGCAGCTTCGGCTTCGGGCCCGACCACATCCACCGGATGAGCGGCGCGGTCGACGGCTCGGTCTCGATCCATGCCTACTCGCCGCCGCTGTGGCGGATGGGGCAGTACGCGATCAGCGACGACGGCGTGATGCGCCGCGTCTCGGTCTCCTACGCCGACGAGCTGCGCCCGATCGAGGACTGAGCGACCGCGGTGCGGACGCGGCGACACCTCGGGCATCGGGTCCCGGTTGACCGACAGGCCAGGGGAGATGTGGCACATTTCAAGCACCGAGGAGCGAGGATCGGACACCGAGACCGACTTTCCTTTTCTGTTTAACATCTTCGGTTCCGTCCGCCGATCTGGCAGGCTGATGATCTTGTGCACAGGCGTCCGCAGGTGAAGAACGACAGACAGGAGCGGTGGCTGTGATCGAGTTCGAGGGCGTGACCAAGCGCTATCCGGACGGCACCGTTGCGGTGGAAGACCTCTCCCTGACGGTCGACACCGGGCAGATCACCGTGCTCGTCGGGCCTTCGGGATGTGGCAAGACGACCGCACTGCGGATGATCAACCGGATGATCGAGCCGAGCTCCGGCCGGATCCTGATCGACGGTGACGACGTCACCAGCCGCCCGGAGGCACAGCTGCGGCGCGAGATCGGCTACGTGATCCAGGGCGCCGGGCTCTTCCCGCACCGCACGGTCCTCGACAACGTCGCGACCGTCCCGATCCTGCAGGGCATCTCGCGTCGAGAGGCCCGCACGAGCGCCCTCGACCTGCTCGAGCGCGTCGGGCTCGCAGCCGACCTCGGCGAGCGCTACCCGGCCCAGCTCTCGGGAGGACAGCAGCAGCGCGTCGGCGTCGCCCGGGCGCTCGCGGCCGACCCGCCGGTGCTGCTCATGGACGAGCCGTTCTCGGCCGTCGACCCGGTCGTACGCGACGACCTCCAGCAGGAGCTGCTCCGGCTCCAGGGCGAGCTCGGCAAGACGATCGTCCTGGTCACCCACGACATCGACGAGGCGATCCGGCTCGGCGACAAGGTCGCCGTCTTCGCCCAACGCGCCCGCCTGGCCCAGTTCGCCGCGCCCGCCGATCTCCTCGCCGCCCCTGCCGACGACTTCGTCGCCTCGCTCGTCGGTCGCGACCGCGGCTTCCGGGGCCTCGGCTTCGCCGACGGGAGCTCGGTCGCGCTCACGCCCATCGACCACGGCGTCGACGGGCTCGCCCTCGAGGTCGACCACGACGGCCGACCGCTGGGCTGGCGCGGTCCCGACGGGCTCCTCCCGACCGAAGGCACTTTCAGCGACGGCGCCAACCTGCGTACGGTCACCGACCTGGTCATCCTCTCGCCCGCCGGCGCCGCGATCCGGGTCGACGCCGAGGGTCGCGCCGACGGCCTGGTCCTGCTCGAGGACCTGGCCGGCAGCGTACGTTCCCAGCAGCGGGAGCGGCTGACGGCCCTGGCCACGTCCGCGCCGGCCACGGAGGAGGCCGGGTGAGCGACATCTGGCGCTACCTCCAGACCAACGGCGACGACGTCCTCACCGCGCTCGTCCAGCACATCTGGCTCGCGCTCCTGCCGGTGGCGATCGCCTTCTTCCTCGCGCTGCCGCTCGGCGCCCTGGTCCATCGCTACGTCCCGGCGCGCCACATCGCGCTCACCGCCGGCAGCGTGATCTACACCGTCCCGTCGCTGGCCCTGCTCCTGCTGCTCCCGGGCATCCTCGGCACCAGCGTCCTCGATCCGGTCAACGTGGTCATCGCGCTCACCCTCTACTCGCTCGCCCTGCTCGTCCGCACGACCGCCGACGGTCTCGACGCGGTCGACACCACCGTGCTGCAGGCCGCCACCGCGATGGGCTATCGGCCCCTACGCCGCTGGTTCACGGTCCAGCTGCCGCTGGCGATGCCGGTGATCCTGACGGGTCTGCGGGTGGCGACGGTGGCCAACGTGAGCATGGTCAGCATCGCGGCCCTGATCGGCATCGGCGGCCTCGGGCAGCTCTTCACCCGAGGGTTCCAGCTCGGCTTCTACCTGCCGCCGATCATCATCGGACTGGTCCTCTCGGTCGCCCTCGCGGTCGTCGCCGACCTCCTCATCGTCGCCTTCCAGCGCGGGATCACCCCATGGGCGCGAGCGGGTGCCCGATGAGTCTCGACTATCTGCTCGACGCCGCCAACTGGTCGCTGACCAGCCCCGACGGATTCCCCCAGCGCATCCTCGAGCACCTCGGCTACACGGTTCTCGCCCTGACCATCGCCGCAGTGATCGCGTTCCCGATCGGCCTGCTGATCGGCCACACCGGCCGCGGCGCGCTCGTCGCCATCAACCTCGGCAACGCCGGCCGCGCGCTGCCGACCCTCGGCGTGCTCATGCTCGCGCTCGGCCTGGTCGGGATCGGCCTGGTCCCGGTCACGATCGCGCTGGTCGTGCTCGCCATCCCACCCATCCTCGCCACGACGTACGCCGGCATCCAGTCCGTCGCCGACGAGACCGTCGACGCGGCGCGAGGTGTCGGCATGACCGAGGCCCAGATCGCCTGGCGCGTCGAGGTCCCGATCGCGCTGCCGATCATCATCGGCGGCCTGCGCAACGCGTCGCTCCAGGTGGTCTCGACCGCGACCATCGCCGCGTACGTCGGTCTCGGCGGCCTCGGTCGCTATCTCTTCGACGGACTGGCCACGCTCCAGTACGACCAGGTGGTCGCCGGCGCGATCGTGATCGCGGTGCTCGCGGTGGTGGTCGACCTGACACTCGCCGGTGCGCAGCGGCTCCTCGTCTCGCCCGGCGTCGACGGCCGCGGCGCCCGAGACCGTCCGACCACCGTCCGCCCCGAACCGCAACCCGAACCCGCCGGCTGACCCATCCAGCAACCGAGAGGTATCTCAATGTCCCGCCGAATCCGCACCACCGCGTACCTGTTCGCGACGCTCGCCGTGGCAGGCACCCTGACCGCCTGCGGCGGTGACCCGCTCGACTCCGGATCGGACTCCGACTCGGGCGGCGGCACGATCGTCGTCGGCTCGGCCAACTTCCCCGAGAGCGAGCTGCTCATGGAGATGTACGCCCAGGCTCTCGAGGCCGAGGGCGTCAAGGTCGAGACCAAGCCCAACATCGGGTCCCGCGAGGTCTACATGGAGGCCTTCAAGAGCGGCGACATCGACCTGCTGCCGGAGTACAACGGAGCGCTGCTGGCCTACCTGAAGCCCGACGGCGTGCCCGACGACATCTCCGCCCCCGAGGACGTCTACGAGGCGCTCCAGGACGTCCTGCCGGAGGGAACCGAGACCCTGCCGCAGTCCGAGGCCGAGGACAAGGACACCCTCACCGTCACCAAGGAGACGGCCTCGAAGTACTCGCTGACCAGCATCGAAGACCTCGCGCCGGTCGCGAAGGACCTCTCGCTGGGCGCCGGCCCGGAGTTCAAGGAGCGCCACCAGGGCGTCGTCGGCCTGACGGACGTCTACGGGGTCACCTTCAAGGAGTTCAAGCCGCTCGACGCCGGCGGCCCGCTGGTCAAGGGCGCGCTGGAGAAGGGCGACATCGACGTCGCCAACGTCTTCTCCACCGACTCCCAGATCCCGACCAGCGGATGGGTCGTCCTGGAGGACCCGAAGAACCTCTTCCTCTCCCAGAACGTCGTCCCGCTGATCCGCTCCGACGCGCTCAGCAGCGACGCCGAGACGGCGCTCAACGCGGTCTCCGAGGCGCTGACCACCGCCAACCTCACCGAGGCCCTGGCCAAGGTCCAGGTCGACAAGGCCGACCCGGCCACCGTCGCCAAGGAGTTCCTCGCCGACAACGGCGTCAGCTGAGCGCTGACCCCAGGCTGCTCCGGTAGGCGAGAAGTCCTTCGAGCCCTCGCAGGAACGTCTCGCCCACCGGGGCCGGATCGGTCAGACAGCCGGCCGCCATCGCACCGTCTCGCAGCATGACGAAGTGGCGGCCGGCGAACTCCGAATCAGGCTTCCCGGTGGCCGCGAAGAGCTCGGTCATCGTGGCCAGGAACCACTGCCGGTGCTCGAGCACCGCCTGATGGACCACGTGCGCCGGGTCCGGATACTCGGCCGCGGCGTTGAGGAACGCGCAACCCCGGAATCCCTCGCTCTGGATGTCCGCGGCGATCGACCGGCCGACGGTCCGGATGAGGTCGTCGGGGTCCTCGACCTCTGACCGGGCGCCGTCCACGCGCGCCCGGATCGCCTCGTCGGCCTGCGTCAGGTACGCCACGACGAGGTCGTCCTTGCTCCGGAAGTGCCGATAGAGCGTTGCCCGCGTGACCTGCGCCTCGGCGATCACGCGATCGACTCCGACCGAGTGCAGACCCTCGGTGTAGAAGAGCCGGCTCGCCGTGGTGAGCAGTCGATCCCGGGCCTCAGACATCCGCCATTCCTCTCGTTCTACGTTGTCTCGACGGTAGCAGACAGAACGATCGGTCTTGCATTTGTCGATCGGCTGGTGCAGACTCTCGACTCAGGTAGAACGATCGTTCTGTCTCCCAGCTTGATCCGAGAAAGGGATCCGATGTCCACCTCCGTCGAGACCGGTCACTCCGGCACACTGAGCACCCCGACCCACGCACTGCCGAAGCTCTACTTCTTCCGCTTCGGGTTCGCGATCGTCTGGGCCGTCCTGGTCGCTCTCACCGCGACGACGCTCAACGCCGCGAGCATCGCGCTGCTGGTGATCTACCCGCTGTTCGACGTGGCGGCCGCGGTGGTCGACCACCGCACCTCGGGCGCCGACGGCCCGCGCGTCCTGCTCTACGTCAACATGGCGCTCAGCCTGCTCACCGCTGTCGGCGTCGCCGTCGCCGCCACCTCCGGGATCCCGGGGATCCTGCGGGTGTGGGGCGCCTGGGCGATCACCGCCGGCCTGGTCCAGCTGTTCGTCGCGGTACGCCGCTACCGACTCGGTGGTCAGTGGGCGATGATCCTCAGCGGCGGGATCTCGACCTTCGCCGGAACCGGCTTCATCCTGATGGCCGCCGGCCCGAAGGCGTCGCTCACCGGCCTCGCGGGCTACGCCACCCTGGGCGGCATCTTCTTCCTGATCTCTGCCCTCCGGCTGCGCCGGCGCGCGGGTAAGGTCAACTGACATGACGAGCTCCAGCCAAGACCTGACCGTCGACGTCATCATCATCGGCGCCGGACCGACCGGCGAGAACGTCGCCGACCGCGTCGTGCAGGGCGGCCTGACCGCGGCCATCGTCGAGAGCGAGCTCGTCGGCGGCGAGTGCTCCTACTGGGCCTGCATGCCCACGAAGGCGCTGCTCCGCGACGCGGCTGCCCTGCGGGCCGCCCGGGCCCTTCCTGCTGCCGGCAAGGCGGTCACCGGCACCCTCGACCCCGCCGCCGTGTTCGCTCGACGCAACTCCTTCGCCTCCGACTGGAACGACTCGGGCCAGGTCGACTGGCTGACCGGCGCCGGGATCACCCTGGTCCGCGGACACGGGCGCATCACCGGCACCCGTTCTGTCACGGTCACCGCCGAGGACGGCACGACCACGAACCTCGAGGCACGCCACGCCGTGGTCGTCTCCACGGGCAGCTCCTCCCTCATCCCGCCGATCCCCGGCCTGGAGGAGGCCGGCCCGTGGACCAACCGGGAGGCCGCCGGCGCCACGTCCGTACCCGGTCGCCTGGCGATCATCGGCGGCGGAGTCGTCGGCGCCGAGATGGCGACCGCCTTCAGCGCCCTCGGTTCGCAGGTGACGCTGATCTCCCGCACCCGGCTCCTGCCGGGAGTCGAGCAGTTCGCGGGTGAGCAGGTGGCCGATGCGCTCCGGACGTACGGGGTCACGCTCCACCTGGACGCCGGTGCGACCGAGGCCCGGCGTGATGACGGCGGCGAGGTGCGGGTGACTCTCTCCGACGGCACCGAGGTGACCGCGGACGAGGTCCTCGTGGCCACCGGCCGGGTGCCCAACACCAAGGACCTCGGGCTCGAGCACGTCGGTCTCGAGCCCGGCAGCTGGCTGAAGGTCGACGACGCCCTGGCGGTGGTCGACGACAGCGGGCAGCTCGAGGACGGCTGGCTCTATGCCGCTGGTGACGTCAACCATCGGGCGCTGCTGACCCACCACGGGAAGTACCAGGCCCGCGCGCTGGGCGACCAGATCGCGGCACGTGCTCGCGGCGAGGAGCCCGACCTGAGCACCTGGGGGCGTCACGCCGCCACCGCCGACGAGCGCGCCACCACCCAGGTGATCTTCACCGACCCCGAGGTCGTCGCCGTCGGACACTCCGCCGAGTCGGCCGAGGCGGCCGGCATCGAGGTCGGCGTCGTCGACTACGACCTCGGCTCGGTCTCCGGCGCATCGCTGCACGCGGACGGCTACCGCGGTCAGGCGCGGATGGTCATCGACGAGGAGCGCAAGATCCTGGTCGGCTTCACCGCGGTCGGCCCGGACATCTCCGAGCTCCTGCACGCCGCCACCATCGCGATCGTCGGCGAGGTCCCGCTGGACCGCCTCTGGCACGCAGTCCCCGCCTACCCGACCATCAGCGAGATCTGGCTCCGCCTGCTCGAGACCGCGGGACGCGACCGCTAGCGACGATCAGCCGAACCGGATCTGCATACGACGGCCCCTCCCCGATTCATCAACGGCTGCCCGCCAGAGCCAGAAACCCGAGCGCGCCGAGCGCGAGGCTCCAAACGAGTTGAACAGCAAGAATCGGGCCAGCAAAGGTGTGCCCGGTCACGACGGTGGCGGTGAGCGCGAGGATGCAGACGGCGCCGCCGACAAAGGCGGCGACCATGGAAACGACTGCCAGCGGAACTGGTCGGCGTCCGGCGAAGCCCGCGGAGTACGAGAACACCGTCAATGTCAGCCATCCGGTCAGGGTCGTCGAAGCCGCCAAGAGGAAGGCAGCCAACGGGAAGCCCGAGATTTCGCCCACGCTGAACGATGCGGTGATGGCCGTGGAGGCCGCGAATGAGATTGCGAACAGCGCAACGAACGCCAAGACCGTCCGCGACTTGCGTGTCGTCTTGTTCGGATCTGCACGCACTGCGATCTCCAGGCCGCCCGTCGGCACGAGGTCAGCATCGCCTCATCAGCAGACCAGACGACCCGCCGACGGGAAAACTATCAGGGCGGAGCACGATCGCTAGGCGTCAGAACAGCTGGCGGAGGTTGGCCTTGCTGAGGTCGATCAGCTCGTCACCTCGGCCGGACATGACCGACCGCAGGGCGTAGAGGGTGAAGCCCTTGAGCTGCTCGGCGGTGATGTTGGGCGGGATGGAGAGCTCCTGGCGCTCGGTGACGACGTCGAGGAGCGCGGGGCCGTCGTGGCCGAGGACGTCGGCGACCGCGTCCGGGAGATCTTCGGAGCGTTCGACGCGACGCGCGTAGATGCCCATCGCGTTGGCGACGTCGGCGAAGTTCGGGTTCACCAGGTCGGTGCCGTAGGTGACGAAGCCGGCAGCCTTCATCTCGAGCTCGACGAAGTTCAACGAGGAGTTGTTGAACACGACGAGCTTGACCGGGAGCCGGTTCTGGATGAGGGTGACCAGCTCGCCGAGCAGCATGGTGAGCCCGCCGTCACCGGCGAGCGCGACGATCTGCCGGCCCGGGTGGGCGACCTGGGCGCCGACCGCCTGCGACAGCGCGTTGGCCATCGAGCCGTGGGCGAAGGAGCCGATCAGCCGGCGGCGACCGTTCATGGTCAGATAGCGCGCCGCCCACACGACCGGCGACCCGACGTCGGGGATGAAGACGGCGTCGGCGGCGGCGCTCTGGTCGACCAGCCGAGCGAGGTACTGCGGATGGATCGGCGCCTTCGACTTCGACGGGGTGGCAAGCTCGTCGAGCTTGGTCCGGGTGCGGCGGTAGTGGTCCAGGGAGTCGTCCAGGTGCCGCCGGTCATCACTGCGGCCGAGCAGCGGCAGCAACGCCGAGGCCGTGTCCTTGACCGTCCCCACCAACCCGAGCTCGATCGGGTGGCGACGACCGAGCTGCTCGCCGCGTACGTCGACCTGGATGGTCTTCGCGCGCTTCGGGAAGAACTGCCGATAAGGGAAGTCGGTGCCGAGCATCAGCAGCGTGTCGGCCCGCTCCATCGCGCGGTAGCCGGAGGCGAAGCCCAGCAGGCCGGTCATCCCCACGTCGTAGGGGTTGTCGTACTCCAGGAACTCCTTCCCGCGAAGGGCGTGCACCACCGGGGCACCGAGCGTCTCGGCCAGGGCCACCACCTCGTCGTGCGCGCCGGCACAGCCGGCGCCGGCGAGGATGGTAACGCTCTCACCCGCGTTCAGCAGGTCGGCCGCCCGCCTGATCGCGTCCTCCTCGGGGATGACGCGGGAGCGCGTCGGACGGATCTCGACGGACCGCTCGACCACGGACTCGGCCAGCGCGACGTCGCCGGGGATCACCAGCACCGCCACCCCCTGCTTCTCGACCGCCGTACGCATCGCGATCTCGAGCACGTGCGGCATCTGGCTCGGCTGGGCGACGTACTCGGTGTAGACCGAGCACTCGCGGAACAGCTCCTGCGGATGCGTCTCCTGGAAGTAGCCGGTGCCGATCTCGGCGGTCGGGATGTGGGCGGCGATCGCGAGCACCGGCACCCGCGAGCGGTTGGCGTCGAAGAGCCCGTTGATCAGGTGGAGGTTGCCAGGCCCACAGCTCCCGGCGACCACCGCGAGGTCACCCGTGGTGGCCGCGTCGGCGGCCGCCGCGAACGCGGCAGCCTCCTCGTGCCGTACGTGGATCCAGCTGATGTCCCCGTTCTTGCGGAGCGCGTCGGTGAACCCGTTGAGGGAGTCACCCGGGATCCCGTAGACGCGGCGGACACCGCTGGCGGACAAGGTGGACACGATCTGTTCGGCGATGGTCGACATGCGGTCTCCTTCTCGACGCGTACGTCATCCACCGTAGGTCGGCGACCATGCAGACCCGGGCAGGCTCAGCGACCGACGGAGAGAAGATCGGCGTACGCGTCGCCCAGACCGTCCGCCAGGATGGCCCGTAGAGCGAGGGCGAGCTGGTCGCGGATATAGGAGTCGAGGGTCCTGGTCTGCTCGAAGTACCAGTGCTTGAGCGCCCATGCGTGCGCGAGCAGCAGCAGGTTGTAGGCGACCAGGTCCGGGTCGGCGGCGACCAGCTTCCCGGCCCCGACCCCGTCACGCACCGCGGCGCGCAGCGGCTCGCTGGTCTCGACCTCGAGGCGCTTGATCCGGTCGCGTCCGGCCTCGTCGAGCGACTTGGACTCGCGGTAGGTCAGCACCGCGGCGTGGCGATGGGAGTCGATGACCCGGCAGTAGGCCGCGAAGGCTGCCGCCAGGCGGCGTACGGGATCCTCGCCGGCCTCCTCGACCGCCGCCGGGACCGTGGTCGAGAAGGCATCGAGCACGTCGGTGATGACAGCGAGGAGAACGTCGTCCTTGCTGCCGAAGTAGCGGTAGATCAGGCCGACACTCACGCCCGCCTCGGCCGCCAGCGCCTGCATCGAGACCGCCTCGGAGCCGTCGCGCTCCATGAGTCGCGCCGCCGCGTCGAGCAGCTGGCGGGAGCGGTGCTCGACCAGCGCCTGCCGGGCGGCGTCGTGCGGCTTGATCGATGTGGCGGGCTCTGACATGGGTCTCCTCCTGAGGTGAATCGAGATTCATCCTAGGGCAAAAACTCCTCGCGAGACGTTGACCATCTCAGAAAATGAATATACGTTCACTCTCACTGAACCAATATTCACTCTTTGCTGTGGAGGCAGTCGTGAGCCAGTTCGAGGACATCACCTACGAGGTCGACGGCGCGGCCGGGATCATCACGATCAACCGGCCGGCCCGCTACAACGCGTTCCGCTCGAAGACGGTCGACGAGCTCATCGCCGCCTTCAACGCGGCCTGGTCCGACCAGAACGTACGAGCCGTCGTGCTGACCGGTTCGGGCGAGAAGGCCTTCTGCACCGGCGGCGACGTCAAGCAGCGCGCCGAGACCGGCGACTACGGTCCCGCCGAGCTGGGCCGGTTCCGGATCGGGGAGCTCCACAAGCTGATGCGCGACATCCCCAAGCCGGTCATCGCCGCGGTCAACGGCATCGCGATCGGCGGAGGCCACGTCCTGCAGGTGCTCGCCGACGTCTCGATCGCCAGCGAGACCGCGCGCTTCGGCCAGGCCGGCCCCCGCGTCGGCTCCTTCGACGCCGGGTTCGGGTCGGCGTACCTCTCCCGGGTCGTGGGCGAGAAGAAGGCCCGCGAGATCTGGTTCTTCTGCCGGCAGTACTCCGCGCAGGAGGCCCTCGACATGGGGCTGGTCAACAAGGTCGTCCCGGCCGACGAGCTGCTGAAGGAGGCGAAGTCCTGGTGCGAGGAGGTCTCGGCGCTCAGCCCGACCGCGATCCGCTTCCTGAAGCAGTCCTTCAACGCCGACACCGACCACCAGGCCGGGCTGTCGAACCTGGCGATGAGCGCGCTCGACATCTTCGGCGTCTCGCCCGAGGGCATGGAGGGCGCGACCGCGTTCGCCGAGAAGCGCACGCCCGACTTCGCCCCGCACGTCAACTGGCACTGAGCCGCCGCCGCGAGCGAAGGAAGAGACCATGCACTACGGGTTCGACGAGGACGAAGAAGCCTTCCGTGTCGAGGTGCACCGGTGGGCCGAGAAGGTCCTCGCGCCGCACTATCAAGACGATGACAAGGCGGCGGTCTTCCGTCGTCAGCAGGCCCTGGACATGGCCCAGATGGGTCTGACCAGCCTGCGGATCCCGGAGGAGTACGGCGGCCAGGACGCCACCGCGGTCATCGCGGGCATCACCGCGGAGGAGGTCGGCCGGGCCGACTTCAACGCCGGCTACCTGATCATCAACACCGCGCTGATCAGCGACATCCTGGTGCGCAACTGCACCGAGGAGCAGAAGCAGGCGTGGCTGCCGGGCATCGCGTCCGGCGAGAGCGTGCCCTGCATCATGATCACCGAGCCGGGGGCCGGTACGGACGCAGCAAGTCTCGGGCTCAAGGCCGTTCCGGACGGGCCCGATGCCTGGGTGCTCAACGGCGAGAAGACCTCGATCACGCTGGGCATGGCCGCCGACGGCGCCGTGGTGCTGGCGCGCACCGGAGGAGACGGAGCCCGCGGGGTCAGCGCCTTCTGGGTCGACATGTCCGGCCCCGGCATCTCCCGGACCGCGTTCGACGACCTGGGCAGCCGCGCCATCGGCCGGGCCTCGATCCACTTCGACGGGGTCCGGGTCACCCGTGCCGACCTGATCGGCGAGGAGGGCGGCGGGTTCGTCTCCGTCATGCAGGGCTTCGACTACTCGCGGGCGATCATCGGGCTGCTCTGCCTGGGCGCCGCCCAGCAGAGCCTCGACGAGGCCCTGCAGTGGTCGCGCGACCGGGTCGCGTTCGGGAAGCCGATCGGCACCTTCCAGGGCGTCTCGTTCCCGCTCGCCGAGCAGGCGACGTACGTCGCAGGGGCCCGTCACATCTGCTACGAGGCGCTCTGGCGCAAGGACAACGACCTCGACCACAGCGCCGAGGCCGCGATGGCGAAGTTCTGGGCCCCCAAGCTCGCGACCGATGTCATCCATCAGTGCCTGCTGACCCTCGGACACATCGGCTACTCGACCGAGCACAAGGTCGGCCAGCGCCTGCGCGACGTCATCGGCCTGGAGATCGGTGACGGCACCGCCCAGGTCTCCAAGCTCGTCATCTCCCGCAACCTGCTCGGCCGCGCGTACGCGCCCTGAGCCCGCACTCGAAGGGACTACACCATGGGAAAGCTCGACAACAAGATCGCGATCGTCACCGGCGCCGGGCAGGGCATCGGCGCCGGCGTCGCCGCCAAGCTCAGCGCGGAGGGGGCGACGGTCGTCGTCACCGACATCAACGAGGAGACCGCGAAGCAGACCGCGTCGGCCCTCGGGAACGGCGCCATCGGCATCCGCACCGACGTCACCGACCGCGACTCGGTGGACGCGATGGTGGACCAGGTCCTCGCCGAGCTCGGTCGGATCGACGTACTCGTGAACAACGCGGGCTGGGACAAGGGCGAGCCGTTCGTGGACTCCGAGCCGGAGACCTGGGACCGGATCATCCAGATCAACCTCTACGGCGTGCTCAACACCTCCAAGAAGGTGCTGCCGATCATGGCGGAGCAGGGCTTCGGGAAGGTGGTCAACCTCGGCTCCGACGCCGGCCGGGTCGGCTCCTCCGGCGAGGCCGTCTACTCGGCCGCCAAGGGCGGCGTCATCGCGTTCACCAAGGCGATGGCCCGCGAGATGGCCCGCGCCAAGGTCAACGTGAACTGCGTCTGCCCGGGACCGACCGACACCGCCCTGTTCGCCTCGATGGGCGGCGACAAGCTGCGTGAGGCGCTGCAGAAGGCGATCCCGCTGCGCCGCCTCGGCCAGCCCGAGGACCTCGCCAACGCGATCGCCTTCCTCGCCTCCGACGAGGCCTCCTTCATCACCGGCCAGACCGTCAGCGTCAGCGGCGGCCTCACCATGAGCTGACCGGCTCAGGAACGGGAACCGGACATGTTCGAGACACTGCTGTCGCCCGAGCGGATCGCTCGGGAGACCCGCGCCGGACACTGGCGCGACAAGGTCATCACCGACTTCCTCGCCGAGGCGGCCGCCACCACCCCGGAGAAGGTCGCCTTCGTCGACAGCCGTCGTCAGGTCACCTTCGCCGAGCTCGCGGCCGACGTCGACCGGGTGGCGCTGGGCCTGCGGGCCAAGGGCATCGGCCCGGGCGACGTCGTCTCCTTCCAGCTGCCCAACTGGATCGAGTGGATCGTGGTCCACTACGCCGCGACCCGGGTCGGCGCGGTCAGCAACCCGCTGATCCCGATCTACCGGGAGCGCGAGGTCGGCTTCATGGTCGGTCTGGCGAAGTCGAAGCTGATCGTGGTTCCCACCGAGTTCCGCGGATTCCGCTATCCCGAGATGATCGAGCGGCTGCGCGGCGAGTGGGACTTCGATCCCGAGGTGGTCGTGGTCGGCGAGCGGTCCTGGACCGACCTGGCGGCAGCGGGCGACGACCAGGATCCGCGGGTCCTCGACGAGCTGCGACCCGACCCCAACGACGTCACGCTGCTGATCTTCACCTCGGGCACCACCGGGGAACCGAAGGGCGTGATGCACACGCACAACACCATGGTGGCGGCCAACGACCCGCTGCCGGAGCGGCTCGGCATCACCGCCGACAGCGTGCTCCACATGGCCTCGACCCTGGCCCACCTGACCGGCTTCCTGTACGGCGCCCGGCTGAACGTGCAGAACGGCGCCACCTGCGTACTCCAGGACGTCTGGGACCCGCAGGCCTTCGTCGAGCTGATCGCGAAGCACCGGATCAGCTACACCTCGGCCGCGACGCCGTTCCTGCACGACCTGATCACCGCGGCCAACCTGACAGATCACGACACCGGCTCGCTGGAGCGCTTCTGCTGCATGGGCGCTCCGATCCCGCGGGCGATGGTCCGTGAGGCCAAGCAGAAGCTGCCCGGCCTGGTCGTGGTCGGCGGTTGGGGTCAGTCCGAGGAGGGCCTGGTCACCATCGGCATCCCGGGCGACCCCGAGGAGAAGATCGTCGAGACCGACGGCTTCCCGTGGCCCGGGATGGAGATCCGGGTGGTCGACGTGACCTCCGGAGAGGAGCTGCCGGCCGGCGAGGAGGGTGCCCTGCAGGTCCGCGGACCCTTCCTCTTCGTGGGGTACGCCGATCGGCTCGAGCTCACTCGCGAGCAGCTGCGACCGGCGGACGACGACCGGGGCGACTGGTTCGACACCGGCGACCTGGCCTACGTCGACCCCGACGGCTACCTCCGGATCTCTGGTCGTACGAAGGACGTGATCATCCGCGGCGGGGAGAACATCCCGGTCGCCTACATCGAGAACGTCCTCTACGAGCACCCGGACATCGACGCGGTCGCCGTCGTCGCGATCCCCGACCCGCGGCTTCAGGAGCGGGCGTGCGCCTGTGTCGTCCTCGGCAACGGGCACAACGGCTTCGGGATGGAGAAGATGCAGGCGTTCCTCGCCGAGAAGGGCGTGGCCAAGCAGTACTGGCCCGAGAAGCTGGTCGTGCTCGACGACTTCCCCAAGACCCCGAGCGGCAAGATCCAGAAGTTCCAGCTGCGCGAGCAGGTCTCCGACCACACGGGTGGTGCGGGATGAGCACCGCCTATCTGGTCGACGGGCTTCGTACTCCCTTCGGGCGGTACGCCGGCGCGCTGGCCGCGGTCCGGCCGGACGACCTCGCCGCCCATGTGATCGGCCACCTGGTCGACCGGTACGCCACGGTCGACTGGGCGCGCCTGGACGACGTGCTCCTCGGTTGCGCCAACCAGGCCGGCGAGGACAACCGCAACGTCGCCCGGATGGCCGGGCTGCTCGCCGGCCTCCCGGTCGACGTGCCGGGAGGCACGGTCAACCGGTTGTGCGGTTCGGGCCTGGACTCGGTCGCGCAGGGCGCCCGGATGATCCGGGCCGGCGAGGCCGATCTGGTGGTCGCCGGCGGGGTGGAGTCGATGACCCGGGCCCCGTGGGTGATGCCGAAGGCCGCCGGAGCGTGGTCACGCAGCAACGACGTGCACGACACCACCATCGGGTGGCGGTTCGTGAACCCCGCCATGGCAGCCGCCTACGGCACCGAGGCGATGCCGCAGACCGCTCAGAACCTCGCCACCGAGCGCGAGATCAGCCGGGCCGACCAGGACGCGTTCGCGCTCCGTTCCCAGGAGCGGGCCGCGAAGGCGATCGCAGACGGACGGCTGGCACGAGAGATCACCCCGGTCCCGGTGCCGATTCGCGGCAGCGGCGACCCGGTCATCGTCGACGCCGACGAGCACCCGCGCTCGACGACCTTCGAGAAGCTCGGCGCGTTGCGGCCGATCGTCGAGAACGGTTCGATCACCGCGGGAAACTCCTCGGGCGTCAACGACGGGGCCGCCGTCGTGCTGCTGGCCTCCGAGCGGGCCGTCTCCACCTACGGTCTCACCCCGCTGGCCCGGGTGAGCGGAGCAGCCGTCGCCGGCGTACCGCCCCGGATCATGGGTATCGGCCCGGTCCCGGCCACCCGCAAGCTCCTCGACCGTGCCGGGCTCACGCTCGGCGACGTCGACGTGATCGAGCTCAACGAGGCCTTCGCCGCGCAGGCGCTCGCGGTGACCCGCGAGCTCGGGCTCCCCGACGACGCCGACCACGTCAACCCCAACGGCGGCGCGATCGCGCTCGGCCACCCGCTCGGCGCCAGCGGGGGCCGGCTCGCCCTCACCGCCGCCATCGAGCTGTCCGTACGCAGCGCCCGCCGCGCCGTCGCCACCATGTGCATCGGCGTCGGCCAGGGCATCTCACTACTCCTGGAGACCCCATGACGACCTACGAGACCCTCCTCGTCGAGGTCAGCGACCGCGTCGCGGTGATCACGCTCAACCGGCCCGAGGTCCGCAACGCGATCAACGCCCGGGTCCAGACCGACCTGCGCGCCGCCCTCGACGCCTGTCGCAACGACGACACCGTCGGCGCCGTGGTGCTGACCGGCGCCGGGGAGAAGGCCTTCGCCGCGGGTGCGGACATCGGCCAGCTGCAGAACTACGACCTGCACACCGGCCTGGTGTCCTCGATGCAGCGGCTCTACGACGAGGTCGAGACGTACGAGAAGCCCACCATCGCCGCGGTCAACGGGTACGCCCTCGGCGGAGGCTGCGAGCTCGCGATGGCGTGCGACATCCGGATCGCGGCCGACACCGCGCGGTTCGGCCTCCCCGAGACCAACCTGTCGGTCCTGCCCGGTGCCGGCGGCACGCAGCGGCTCGCCCGGCTCGTCGGGGTCGGCCGCGCGATCGACCTGATCCTGACCGGCGACATGCTCGGCGCGCAGGACGCGCTCGCCGCGGGCCTGGTCACGCGTGTCACCGACCCCGATGCCCTGCTCCCGACGGCACACGAGGTGGCGCGGTCGATCCTGGCCAAGGGGCCGCTGGCGGTCCGGCTGGCGAAGACGGTCATCCGCACCGGGATGGATGCCGACCGGCGTACCGGACTCGTCGTGGAGCAGCTGGCCCAGTCGCTGCTCTACACGACCGACGACAAGCGTGAGGGAGCGGAGGCCTTCCTGGCCAAGCGGGCGCCGGAGTGGAGCGGACGATGATCGAGAAGGTTCTCGTCGCGGGCTCCGGGGCCATGGGATCGCAGATCGCGATGGTCGCCGCGCTCGCCGGGTGCGAGGTCACCCTCTACGACATCGACCGGGGCGCGCTCGACCGTGCGCTCGCCGACCTCCGCACGCGGCTCGACCGCCAGGTCGCCAAGGGCCGCCGGCCCGCCGAGGAGGTCGAGGCTGCCCTCGGCCGCCTGGCCCTCACCACGGACCTGACCGAGGAGACCGCCGACGTCGACCTGGTGATCGAGGCGATCGTGGAGCGGCTCCCGCTCAAGCGGGCGTTCTTCGCGCGACTGGACGGGCTCTGCCCCGCACGGACGCTGCTGGCCAGCAACTCCTCCAGCTTCGTACCGTCCTCGATGGCTTCCGCCACCGCCCGCGCGGACCGGTTCCTCAACATGCACTTCTTCAACCCCGCCCTGGTGATGGCCTGCGTGGAGGTGGTGCGCGGGCCGCAGACCGCGGACGTCACCGTCGAGGAAGCGCTGGAGTTCGTGAAACGTCTCGGCAAGACCTCGGTGGTGCTCGACAACGAGATCCCGGGCTTCGTCGCCAACCGTCTCCTCGGGGCCGTACGCGACGAGGCGATCGGCCTCCTCGAGGGCGGCTACGCCGGGGTCGAGGCGATCGACACCGCCGCGCGGACCGCGCTGGGCTACCCGATGGGGCCCTTCGAGCTGATGGACCTCACCGGCATCGACATCGGCCACCTCACCAAGAGCGCCCGCTTCGAGGAGACCGGCGACCCGGCCGACGCGCCCTCCGCGACCGTCACCCGGCTGGTCGATCAGGGCCACCTCGGCCGCAAGAGCGGCCGCGGCTTCTACACCTACGACGAGGCGGGCAACCGCACCGGCACCGCCGACCTGAAGGGACAGGACTGATGGATCTCACGCTCACCGAGGAGCAGCTGGCGTTCAAGAAGATGGCGCGCGACTTCCTCGACAAGGAGGTCGTGCCGTTCCGTGCAGAGTGGGACCGCCGCGAGGCCGTCGACCTCGCGATCGTCCCCAAGCTCGGCGAGCTCGGCTTCTTCGGGCTCACCATCCCGGAGGAGTACGGAGGCGTCGGCGGCGACTACATCACCTACTGCCTCGGCATGGAGGAGCTCGGCCGCGCCGACTCCTCGATCCGCGGCATCGTGTCGGTCTCGATGGGCCTGTTCGGCAAGGTCCTGCTCGACCACGGCTCGGAGGAGCAGAAACAGCAGTGGCTCCCGGGCATCGCGACCGGCGCCCAGCTGGGCTGCTTCGGTCTCACCGAGCCCGACAACGGCTCCGACCCCTCGGGCCTGAAGACCCGGGCCGTGCGCGACGGCAGCGACTGGGTCATCAACGGGTCGAAGATCTTCATCACCAACGGCACCTGGGCCGACGTGTGCATGGTCTTCGCCCGCACCGGAGGCGAGGGAGCCCGGGGCATCTCGGCCTTCCTCGTGCCCACCGACGCTCCCGGCTTCGGACGCACCGAGATCCACGGCAAGCTCGGCCTGCGCGGCCAGGCCACCGCCGAGCTGAGCTTCGACGACGTCCGTGTCCCGGCGGACGCGATCGTCGGTGCCGAGGGGGACGGCTTCAGGTTCGCGATGACCTCGCTCGACAAGGGCCGGGTCTCGGTCGGCGCAGGCTGCACCGGGATCATCCAGGGCTGCCTGGAGGCGGTGGTCGACTACACGACCCAGCGCCGTCAGTTCGGCAAGCCGATCGCCTCCTACCAGCTGATCCAGGACATGATCGCGGAGATCTCGGTCGACGCCGATGCCGCGCGGCTGCTCACCTGGCGTGCGGCCACGCTCATCGAGGCCGGCGAGCCGTTCGGCACCGAGGCGTGCAAGGCCAAGCTGTTCGCCTCCGAGGCCGCGGTCAAGGCGGCGAACCTGGCGATCCAGGCCTTCGGCGGCTACGGGTACGTCGACGAGTACCCCGTCCAGAAATACATGCGCGACGCCCGCGTCATGACCCTCTACGAGGGCACCAGCCAGATCCAGAAGCTCCTCATCGGCCGCGCCGAGACCGGCATCAACGCGTTCGTCTGACCCCGAAAGGAGGGCCTGTCATGGCCCAGACCCCGTTCGACCTGTTCTCGATCGACCACCTCCTCACCGAGGAGGACCGGGCGATCCGCGACACCGTCCGCGCCTATGTCGACAAATCGGTGAAACCCCATGTCGCCGACTGGTACGAGACCGGCCAGATCCCCGCCAAGGAGCTGGCCAAGGAGCTCGGCAGCCTCGGCGTCCTCGGCATGCACCTGGAGGGCTACGGCTGCGCCGGGACCTCCGCGACGGCGTACGGCCTGGCCTGTCTCGAGCTCGAGGCCGGAGACTCCGGGCTGCGCTCGCTGGTCTCGGTCCAGGGCTCCCTGGCGATGTACGCCATCTGGAAGTGGGGCAGCGAGGAGCAGAAGCAGGAGTGGCTGCCGCGGATGGCCGCCGGGGAGGCGATCGGCTGCTTCGGGCTCACCGAGCCCGACTTCGGCTCCAACCCCGCCGGCATGCGCACCCGCGCCCGCCGCGACGCTGGCGGCGACTGGATCCTGACCGGCAACAAGATGTGGATCACCAACGGCTCCGTCGCCGACGTCGCCGTGGTCTGGGCCCAGACCGACGAGGGCGACGACGGCAAGGGCGTCCGCGGCTTCGTCGTCCCCACCGACACCCCCGGTTTCTCCGCGCCCGCGATCAAGCACAAGCTCTCGCTGCGTGCTTCGGTGACCAGCGAGCTGGTGCTCGACGACGTACGCCTCCCCGCCTCCGCCGCCTTCCCGGAGGTCAGGGGCCTGAGGGGTCCGCTCTCCTGCCTCAACGAGGCCCGCTTCGGCATCGTCTTCGGCGCACTGGGTGCTGCCCGCGACTGCCTCGAGACGGCGATCGACTACGCGGCCGGCCGCGACATCTTCGACAAGCCGCTCTCGGCGTACCAGATCACCCAGACCAAGCTCGCCGACATGGCCCTCGAGCTCGGCAAGGGCATGCTGCTCGCCGTCCAGCTCGGACGACTCAAGGACGAGGGACTGCTACGGCCGGAGCAGATCTCGCTCGGCAAGCTCAACAACGTCCGCGAGGCGATCGCGATCGCGCGGGAGTGCCGCACCATCCTCGGGGCCGCCGGCATCACGCTGGAGTTCCCGATCATGCGCCACGCCAACAACCTCGAGTCGGTGCTCACCTACGAGGGCACCAGCGAGGTGCACCAGCTGATCATCGGCCAGGCGCTGACCGGACAGGCTGCCTATCGCTAGCGGGCTCCGCCCGGCTCGCCGACAGCAGCCCACCGATCAGCAGGGCGAGTGCCACCAGCAGGAGTACGCCACCGACGCCGAGCAGCACACCGATCGCGGTGCCCAGCGCCGGAACGGTCGCCCCGACGGCTGCGACGGCGGTCACCGGGGCACTGCCGTCGGCGTTCATCACCACGATGGTCCACTCACCCGACTCGACGTCCCAGGTGAGGGTCCGGGGCCCGGTGCCGGTCGTCGAGGCGACCCAGATCCCAGCGTCCGCGGGGAGGGTCGCCGGGGCGGCTCCGGACGCCGTGTCGTAGGTCGGGGTCCGGCCGTCGAAGCCGTCGATCGTCGAGTGCCGGACACCGTCGAGGTACGCGGCGATGTCCTCGGACCGCCCGATGCCCACGAAGAGCGGCCGCTCGTCGGCCGAGGTGACGACCAGCCTCGTATCCCCGATCAGTCGCTCGGGGACATCCACCCCGGGGCCGGTCTCGACGGAGATCGACTCGGAGGTGATCGCGTGACCAGGAGTGGAGATCGCCACCACGTCGGTCATCAGATAGCCGTCGGAGTCGCGCAGGATCGAGGCCACCGTGAGCGCAGCTCCGCCGGCGATGAAGCCGAACGAGATCACCAGGAGGACGCTGCCGGCCACGACGGCGATGACCCGCCCGGCCGTCCAGCGGCTCCGGGTCGGACGGGGCTCCTCAGGTCGCTCGCTCGTCATGGGGCCCGCCTCGCGCGGCCGCCCCGCCGGGTCACTCACGGAACAGTCCGATGACGTTGCCGCCGGGGTCGCGGAACATCGCGAAGAACCCGACGTCGGGGATCTCGGTGGGCGGTACGACGGTCTCGCCGCCCAGCTCGCCGACGCGACGGAGGCTGCCCTCGAGGTCGTCGGTCGAGGCGTACACCGTGAGGTAGGAGGGCATCTCGTCGCGGGTCTGCATGACGCCGCCTCCGATGCCGCCATCCGGGGGCGCCACCAGCCAGTAGTCGGGCCCGGACTCCTTGATATCCCAGCCGAACAGGTCGCGGTAGAACTCGACGAGCCCCTTCCCGTCCGGCCCGGCGATCTCGAAGTGCACCACAGGATGTGCCATCACCGTCTCCTTCCGTCTCCTTCGAGCATCCGACGAGACGCTGGAACGGTCGCAGGGGAGAAGGTCCGCACCGGCCGGTCATTGGTCCTGCGCCCGGCGGGCACTCGACCACCCCAGGCACACCAGGGAGCCCGCGACGACAGCCATGACACCTTGCAGCGGATCGAGGCCCACGAAGGGCAGCTGGACCGCGAGCTCGACGAGGAGCAGGGACCCGGCCGCGACCGCCGCGGCACCCATCCACCGCGATCGCCGCCATGCCAGGACGGCCGTAGCCGCGCAGGGAACCGCGACGGTTCCGGCCAGCCACAGCGCGGGCAGCGCCCACGACTCCAGACCCAGTGCCTCCAGGTCGCTGACCGGCGGGGCGAAGGTGCCGGTGAGCAGCTGGACCGATCCGACCGCAGCGGCGGCGCCGGTCAGCGCGGAGAGGACCCCGACCGTACGTCGCCACGCGGGCACCGGGGCGATCGCGCCGGCACCCGCAGTGCTCACTGGTCGCGCCTCGACGAGACCGTCGCCGCGTGCGAGCCGGCGAGGTCCAGCGCGATCGCCAGGATCAGCGTGCCGGTCCAGACGTTGACCGGGTCGAACAGGAGCGGCTCGTCGGCCCCCACGTTGTTCGCGATGAGCCAGATGATGAACCAGACGATCGTCATCGGCGATCCCACCTTCCGCCGCGCGTCCCCACGACTGCGCCTGCTCACGACGCTAGAGGCACCGTCGTCGCGCCGGTGAGGGCCGAACTGCCCGTACGCCGGGACGGTGGTCCCTCAGCCCTGCTGGCGCAGGTAGCGACCGAAGTGGGGGACGGTGAACGCGATCCGGCCGCGTTCGCCGGAGTAGATCAGGCCCTTCTTCATCAGCGCGTCGCGCGCCGGGGAGAGCGACTGCGGCTTCTTGTTGAGGAAGGCGGCGACATCCGCGGTGGCGACGGTGCCGATGTCGTCGGCGCCGAGCTCGACGGCGGCGTCGGCCATCGCCCGCAGATAGTCCCGCTCCGCGGGGGTGGCGCGCTCGTAGCGCGAGCCGAAGAAGCCGACCGCCAGCTCGCGCTCGGCCTCGGGGGCCGCGACCTTCACATCCTCCAGGGTGATCGGCGAGCGCGGTGCCTGGTCCCACACGGTCTTGCCGTAGGCCTGGATGAAGTAGGGGTAACCGCCGGTGGCGGCGTACATCTCCGCCAGGGCGGCGGGCTCGAACTCGGCCTCCTCCTCGCCGGCGGGGGCGGCGAGGGCGCGGTCGGCGGCGTCACGCTGCAGACGGTCGATGCGCTGGTAGGAGAAGAGCCGCTCGGAGTAGGACTTGCTCGCCGAGAGCACTGCCGGCAGATGCGGCAGGCCGGCGCCGACGACGATCACCGGCAGTCCCGACTGGCTGATCTCGTGGCAGGCCGCGCACATCGCCGAGACGTCGTCGGGGCCGAGGTCCTGCATCTCGTCGATGAAGACGCCGACGCCCTTGCCGACATCGGCAGCGAGCCCGCCGACGTCGGTGAGCAGCTCGACCAGGTCGATCTCTATGTCACCGGAGTCGGCCCGGCCCCGCACCGCCGGCGCCTCGATGCCGGGTGACCACTGCTCGCGCAGCTTGGCGTTGGGACCGGCCTCTCGCTGGGCGAAGGAGCGGATGACGCCGAGCACGTGGTCGACGTCGTCGGAGCTCGGATGACCGAGCTCGCGCACGGCCTGATGCAGGGCGCTCGACAGCGGCCGGCGCAACGACTGGTCGGGGCGCGCCTCCATCTTCCCGGTGCCCCACCCCTTGCGGACCGCCGCGGACCGCAGCGTGTTGAGCAGGACGGTCTTGCCGACCCCACGGAGCCCGGTGAGCACCAGCGACCGCTCCGGGCGACCGCGCGCCACCCGCTCCAGCACCACATCGAACTGCCCGAGCTGCTCGTTGCGGCCGGCGAGCTCAGGGGGCCGCTGACCGGCGCCGGGAGCGTACGGATTGCGGATCGGGTCCATGATCAGACGATATCCACATCTCTAGGACGCGTCTTAGATTTCGCTAGCGAGCCACATCTTTCACGAGCGTAGGTCTCTATTCATCTTTCTAAGATCAATCCTAGAAAGGCGCAGACAGCCCGATCGATCGCTAGTCTCGAACGTGTGTTCGATGATAGCGGCATTCTCTCCCCCGGTGCAACCTCGAAGACCTAGACTCGCGAACATGCCGGAACTCCCCGAGGTGGAAGCGCTCGCCGAGGATCTGCGCGGGCGCCTCGACGGTCGTGCGATCACGAAGGTGCACGTCCCGCAGTTCAGCGCCCTGAAGACGTACGATCCGCCGCTGACCGCGGTCGAGGGCACGCTCGTCGACAACGTGACCCGCCACGGCAAGTTCATCGACATCGAGGCCAGCGGCATCCATCTGCTGCTGCACCTGGCCCGCGGCGGCTGGATCAGGTGGCGCGACGAGATCCCGGCGGCGCCACCCCGCCCGGGGTCGAAGTCGGGGCTGGCGATCCGGATCGTGCTCGACGACGACACCGGGCTGGACATCACCGAGGGCGGCACCAAGAAGCGCCTCGCGCTCTACGTCGTCCACGACCCGCAGGACGTCCCCGGCGTCGCCTCGCTCGGCCCCGACCCCCTCGCCGACGACTTCACGCTGGCCAGGTTCCGCGAGATCCTCGCAGGTCAAGGCCGTAAGCAGATCAAGGGCGTGCTGCGGATGCAGTCGATCATCGCGGGCATCGGCAACGCCTACTCCGACGAGATCCTGTGGGCGGCGAAGATGTCGCCCTTCAAACCCGCCGAGATGACCGAGGAGGAGTCCGAGAACCTCTACGCCGCGCTGCGGACGACGCTCGAGGAGGCCGTCCAGCGCGACTCCGGGCTGGCGATGAGCGAGCTCAAGGGCGAGAAGAAGACCAACCTCGCCGTGCACGGCAAGGCCGGCAAGAAGTGTCCGGCCTGCGGAGACACGGTCCTCGAGGTCAGTTTCGCCGACTCGAGCCTGCAGTACTGCCCGACCTGTCAGACCGGCGGGAAGCCGCTCGCCGATCGGCGGATGTCCCGGCTTCTCAAGTAGGCTTGACCGGTGACCATCCCCACCGTCGAGATCGCCGGCGTGCCCGATCCCCTGCCCGTGGCCGTCCTGGACGTCCGCGAGGACGACGAGTGGGCCGCAGGCCACATCGAGGGCGCGACGCACATCCCCCTCCAGGAGCTTCCGGCGCGTCTCGGCGACCTTCCCGAGGGCCAGACCCTGGTGGTCTGCAAGGTCGGCGGACGCAGCGCCCAGGCGGTCAACTACCTCGCCCAGCAGGGCTTCGAGGTCGTCAACCTGGCCGGCGGGATGCTCGACTGGGCCGCCGCCGGACGGCCGATGGTCAGCGAGACCGGCGCTGAGGCGTACGTCCTCTAGGACTACCCCCTAAGACCGGGCCGGCGGTCCGCCGAACGCCTCCGGGAGCGGCAGCCTGAGCGCCTTCTCCAGGCGATCGAGGTAGTCGTTGCGACCGACCTCGACGACACCCAGCGAACCGAGATGATCGGTGCGCCACTGCACGTCCAGGATCCGCTGGTCACTCGAGCCCGCCTCGCGCAGCGCCGAGACCAGCCCGACGAGGGCGACCTTGGACGCGTCGCGGACCCGGTGGAACATCGACTCACCGGCGAAGAGACCGCCGATGGCGACCCCGTAGAGCCCACCGACCAGGCGGTCGTCCTGCCAGGCCTCGACCGAGTGTGCCCAGCCCAGCTCGTGCAGGTTCCCGTACGCCCGGCGGATCCGCTTGTCGATCCAGCCGTGGGGCCGGCGCGGGTCGGCGCACGAGGCCATCACCTCGTCGAAGCTGGTATCGATCCTGATCTCGAAGTCCCGCACCGACCTGCGCAACGACCGCGAGACGACGAGCCCGTCCAGCGGAAGTACGCCGCGCCGGACCGGCGAGAACCACATCATCGGATCGCGCAGGGACTCCCCAGGCATCGGGAAGATCCCGTGCCGGTACGCAGCCAAGAGTGTCCCGGGCGCGACGTCCGCACCCATGCCCACCAGATCGTCCAGCTCAGCCCCGCCATGGCCCGCACCCGGTTCCCGGAGGTCGGCAAAGGCCCACGGCGAGGGCTCGGGTTCGATCGGTCCCCGAAGATTCGCCACGACGAAACGTTATCGCCCCGTGCGGCGCCAACCACCACACACTTAGGATTTGCCTCATGATCGGTCCCAAGGCAGTGCTCACCAGTGCGGCCGGCCGGCTCGCGCCCAAGGTCATCCAGTCCGCTCCTGGCGTGACCACCACCGTGGTCCGGCAGGCGCTGCACCACGCGATCGTCGGGGTCGGACCGCTCCCAGCAGCCGCCGCGGCCGCCGAGAAGCACCTCAAGGAGCACGGCAACGACGTCGAGCTCGCGGTGAAGCAGGTCATCGACAACCACGTGCGGCTGGCTGGTGTCGGTGGCTTCGCGACCAACATCGGCGGTGTGGTCACCCAGGCGATCACGCTCCCGGCCAACATCACCGGGATGGCCATCATCCAGTGCCGCATGGTGGCCGTGATCGCGCATCTCCGCGGCTACGACCTGACCGATCCTCGGGTGCGCAACGGCATCCTGCTCACCCTCCTGAGCGAGGAGAAGGTCGGCAAGCAGATCAAGGCGAAGAAGATCCCCGCTCCGCCGATGGCCATCGCGACCGCGCCGACCTACGACCGCACGATCGACGCCATCGTCGCCTCGGAAGTGGCCCAGGAGCTGCTCAGCCGGGTCACCGGCAGGGGCATGATCTCCATGGCCGCCAAGCGGATTCCGCTGGTCGGCGGTGTCGTCGGTGGTGGGGCCGATGGGTGGATGACCTACCAGATCGGTCGCTACGCCTCGCGTGAGCTGCTGCCGCGCCACCCCGAGCTCCCCTGAGCCCGGCTCACAGGAACTTCACAGGTCCGTCCTACGTTCCTCTGAGCACGGAACTCCACACTGTTGGTGTCCGCTTGGGAGGAGCAGCAGATGACCGTCGACACGACGTGCGCCCCGATCAGCCCAGCCCGCGTTGCCGGGGTCGAGGTGAGACCTCACCTGCTTCTCCTTGGCGGCGTACCCGGCGCCGGTAAGAGCACGCTGATCCGCGACGTGGCCGACCGGCGTCCTGACGTACGCACTCTCGACCCGGAGTCCCCGGGGCGCTGGCTCGCGGCACGGCTGCCGGAGGTGCCCTACCGCCTCTACCGGCCGCTGGTGCATCTGTGGCACGCGATCGCGACCCTGGTCCTGGTCCTGCTCGGCCCCACCGCCGGTGGCCACACCCTCCTCGTCCACGACCCGGCCACCCGGCCCGGTCGGCGCGAGCTGCTCGGGCGGATCGCCCGCGCCCGCGGCTGGCGTACGTCGCTGGTCATGATCGACGTGCCGCGCGTCGCGGCGCTCGACGGCCAGCACGAGCGCGGACGGATGGTCCGCACGGAGTCCTTCGAGCGTCACTGGCACCGCTGGACCGACGACCAGCCGCGGCTCCTGACGGCGGCGACCTTCGGTGACGCCGACGGTTCCTGGGACCGGGTCCACGTCATCGACCGTGCCCGCGCGGCGGGACGGCTCGAGGCGATCCTCTAGCGCCGAACGAGGCGGTAGAGCTTCAGGACCGCGCGGCCCCACCAGCGACGCTCGAGACCTTCGCGGGCACGCTGCTTCGGCACCAGCGACCGGGTGTGCTCCAGCTCGGCGCGCAGCTCACCGACCTCGTCCTCGAGCCGCGCCTCGGACTTGCGCAGCCGGATGGCCTCCTGGAGCAGCGCGTCGATGGTGGCGACGCCGGCGTCGAGCACCTCGCGCGAGGAGATGGTGTCCGGGTCGATGAACGGCTTGTCCGCCAGGTCGGCCGGCACCAGCAGCTCCTCCAACCCACCGACCACGTCGTAGCCACGTCCCGACAGCGCCTTGACCCAACTCTCGGAGAGCGACTCGACCCACGGCAGGATCGAGGGGGAGAGCGCCAGGCGCGCGGAGTCGCGGCGCTTGGCCAGCGTGCGGTGGGCCAGGAACTCGCGCACGAAAGGCCGGTAGTCGGCCGGCTCGAGCACCGGCACGACCGCCAGGTTGACCTCGCGGAGCAGCGCCGCCTCGGGTACGCCGAGGGACGGGTTGCCGCGGTCGATCCCGTCGAAGTCGATGGTCAGGTCGTCGAGGCCGAAGGCCGTGGAGAATCGCTCCCACAGCAGCGACGAGGACGACCCCGGCGGCGGGACGGTGATCAGGTGGACGCGCTCGGGCGCGATGCCCTGGGTCCACCTGTCGAGGATGTCGGGCAGCTCCTGGACGCCCCAGAACCACGATCCGATCCGCCCCTCGCGGGCCGGGTCACGGATCTCCTCGAGGAACTCGGCGTAGGTCACGACCGAGCGGTGCTTGACGTTCTCCTGCCACTCGGCCGGGATCTGCCTGGCCAGGTCGCGCGCGGAGAGCATGATGTGGATCTCGGAGTCGCCGCCCAGCGAGTCCAGCGCGTGCTTGGCCTGCTGCCAGGACGCGCTCGCCAGGATCTCGTGGGAGATGATCACGGTGCCGTTCTCGACGGAGCGCACCTGCTCCGCGAGCGTGTCCCAGGCGCCGGTCGCCTCCTCCTCGATGCCGCCCCAGGGCAGGTCCATCAGGTCGAGGGCCGCAAGGAAGTGGGCGTCGAAGCGATCGGCGAAGTAATGGACTCCCTGCCCGGCCAGGGACTCCCGGTTGTGGAAGAGGACGTCTTGAAGATAGGACGTGCCCGTCTTCGGGGTGCCGACATGAAGCAGCACGCGCCGCCCAGTCTCCAACGTTCTACTCCTCTAGGAACGCCCCGCCAGCAATGACAACGCGAGCGCCAGCGCCCGGCGCTCGTCGGGACCCTGCGTCGCCACCCCCGAGGGGAGCAGCCGGTCAGGGTCTCCGTGGAGAGCGTATCCGGCTTCCACCAATGCATCACGTTGGGCCCGCGCCTGTGTTTCGACCCATTCCAAACTTTGCGAAGGCACGCCGATCTCTCGGGCGTCCGGAACGAGCGTCTCGAGCTTCTCCAAGCGTGGTCGCAGCTGGCCCATCAGCAGCTTCCGCTGGGTCTCGAGATCGGTTCGTACGCTGAGAACCTGCCCGATCACGCGAGCGACCTCGTTGCCCTCGGCCGAGATCGGCCAGGGGCCGGGCAGGCTGTCCACACCGAGCAGGCCGGGCAGCAGGGCGGGATCGGTGACGATCTCGACGCGGTCCTTCCCGACCCGTGCGGCCCACCAGCGGGCGATCCTGGGCAGGTCGGCACGGGGACCGAGCCAACCGCGCCACTGTGCGTCACGGATCCAGATGTGCCAGGGGTTGACCCGGTTGGTGAAGGTGCGGAACCTCCAGGCACCGGCGGCGACCTCGTCCAACGGGCCGCCGAGGACGTAGACGGTGTAGCCATCCCCGCCGGGCAGCCTTCCCCGCCGCTCCAGCTCCTCGCGGATGGGCAGCGTGAGCCACGGCGAACCGACCAGGCGATAGGGGAGCTTCTGCTGGTCGGGCTCCGACTTCCTGGGTCGGCGCGGCCACCGTCGCGAGCGCGGACGGGGCGCGGTCTCCACGGTGGCGAGCAGGTCCTCGGCGAGCAGCACGCTCGCCGCTCTCAGCAGCTCGCGCGCCGACAGCGTCGCCGGATCGACCGGCAGCGGGCCGTACGTCCTCGTCCCGGTGTCCCCGAGCAGCGGCAGGTCACGGCGGCCGCGGCCGGGCGGGCTGGTGCTCAGCAGCGCGTCGACCCGGTGCGGTTCCGACGGGCCGGTCTCGTTGAGCCGCCGCAGCAGCTCGAGCAACTCGGCACCCGGCAGGTGGTCGGTCGTGAAGGGCGTGGCGGTCTCGGACCAGGATGTCCAAGGAGTCGTACCGCCCTCGCGCAGGTGCGCGGCCCAACCCCAACCCCTGGTGGGTGCAGCTGGCATCAGGAGCGTCGCCCCTTGACCCGCCGCATGAGGCCGGCGGCGCGGGAGGCGACCGGGCGCTGGGGCGGGTCGGTGCGTGCGGCCTCGACGACGACCGCGACCAGGGCGTCGATCGCCGCGTCGGCGACGTCCTTGGTGCGCGGCGCGTCCGGATCGATCCACTCGACGTCGGCACCGGGACGCTGCGGGTGGAGGTCGTCGAGCTCGCCGGCGATGTCGACCTTGGCCAGCTCGGCCCACTCGATCCAGGACTCGGCGACCTGGTCGGCCCAGTCGAAGGCGTATGGCGGCAGGGTGACCCGCTCGCGGCCGTCGCGGTGGGCGAGGGTGCGCTTGGCGATCACGTCGGTGACGAAGTGGCGGTAGTCCTCGCGGGGGAGCTCCTCCGCCTCGAGCCGCGCGTTGAGCCGGCGCAGCAGCGTCGCCTCGGCCCGGCCGAGCGACTGGTTGTGACGGTCGCTGTCGATCGGGGTCCAGGACTCCTCGATCCCGACGACCTCGCAGAACCGGCGCCAGAGCACCTCGCTCGGCGCCCCGTCGTGCGGCACGGTGACGAGGTGGACGCGCTCCGGCGGCAGGTTGCGACCCCACCGGCTGAGCACGTCGGGCAGGCCGTGCGTACGCCAGAACCAGGCGGCCGAGCGGGACTGCTTCGCGGTCTGCATCCGCTCGAGGTAGCGCGCGAAGGTGACCTTGCGCTCGCGCTGCACCTGGTCCTGCCACTCCGCGGCCAGCACGCGCGCGATGTCGCGGGCGGTGTAGACGATGTGCACCTCGGTGCGCCCGCCCTCACCGAGGTCGGTCATCGCCTTCTCGACCCGGTCGGGCCGGGCGCCGGCGAAGAGGTGGTGGCTGATCAGGATCGTCTCGGACTCGTGGCGGCGCACCCGCTTGACGAGCGTGTCCCACTCGCCGTGGACGGTCTTCCTCATCCCGCCCCACGGGCGGTCGATCAGGTCGAGCGCAGGCCGGAAGAAGTCGGGCTGGCCGCCGACCGGATAGAAGACGCCATGGTTCTCCAGGGACACCCGGTTGTGGAACAACCTGTCCTGGAGGTACGTCGTGCCCGTCTTCGGAGCGCCGACGTGGAGGAAGACTTTGCGCGCCATGATCCCGCTATTCTGCACCAAGTTAGTAGAGATTGTCGCGGCGGTCCGTCTTTTGTCACCCGGCCGTCACTCTTGAGTGCAGTCTAGGGCGTGTCTCCAGCTAGGAGCGCAAGGCACGTACGACGGCCGAGGGGCTCGGCCTGCCGAGGTGGTCGGCGAGCCAACGACTCGTGTCAGCGACCTTGCCGAGATCGACACCGTGCTCGATCCCCAGGCCGTCGAGCATCCAGAGCAGGTCCTCGGTGGCCAGGTTGCCGGTCGCGCTCTTGGCGTACGGACAACCGCCCAGACCGCCGGCGCTGGCGTCGTAGGTGGTCACGCCGGACTGGAGCCCGGCGAGGGTGTTGGCCAGGGCCTGACCGTAGGTGTCGTGGAAGTGCAGCGCGAGCCGGTCGGTCGTGACGCCTTCTTCCTCGAACGCTCCGATCAGGGCCTTCACGTGACCGGCCGTCGCGACGCCGATCGTGTCCCCGAGGCTGAGCTCGTCGGCACCGAGATCCAGGAGCCGCTTGCCCGCCTCGACCACCTTCGCGATCTCGACCTGCCCCTCCCAGGGGTCTCCGAAGCACATGCTGAGGTAACCGCGGACCGTCATCCCGGCCGCCTTCGCCCGCTCCATCGTCGGCTCGAACATCGCCCACTGACCGTCGAAGGTCTGGTTGAGGTTCTTGTTGGCGAACGTCTCCGTCGCACTGCCGAAGATCGCGATGTGCCGCAGCCCCAGCTCGAGGGCACGGTCGAGACCCTTCTCGTTGGGAACGAGCACGGGGAGCTCGCGCGCCCTGTCACCGAGACGGTCGACCAGCTCCTCCATGAGCTGCTTCGCGTCGGCCAGCTGCGGCACCCACTTCGGGTGCACGAAGCTCGTCGCCTCCACCGGGCTCAGCCCGGCGTCGAGCAACCTGGTGATCAGGTCCGCCTTGACGCCGGTGTCGATCGCCGTCTGCTCGTTCTGCAGGCCGTCACGCGCACCGACCTCGTAGATCGTGATCCTGCTGGGCAGGTCGTCGTGGCGTACGACTGCGGGAAGATCGTTCATGGAGTTGGCTCCTGCTCGGTTCGTTCCATGTGTAACACGCTGTTCGTAGGACTACTCGCCCTATGAGAACGACCGGAAAGACCTACGAACGACGTGTTACACGGATCGCGGTCAGGCATCGGTCGGCTCCACGACGAACAACTCGGAGCCGAGGGGGACCTGGGATCCCGCTGACGCACCGACCACGGTCACGGTGCCGGCGAACGGGGCCTTGAGGGAGACCTCCATCTTCATCGCCTCCATGACGCCGAGGACCTGGCCCTCCTCGACCTGGTCACCGACCTGGACGCGTACGTCGATGACAGTGCCGGGCATCTTGGCCTCGACGGCACCGTCGCTGTGGTGGGCGGCGGCGCCGGCGACGCGGTCGGGAGGGGAGAAGTCGAAGCGGTGTCCTTGGTGGACGATCTCGGCGAGGCCGGGCTGGACGTTGATCACTGCCCGGTGACGTACGCCGTCGACGACGGCCACGAGGACGTGGTCGGCCGCGCTGAGCTGCCGGACGAGGTGACTGGCGACATCGCTGGCGACGCGGCCGGAGGGGCGGTCGACGGTGACGCTGCGGTCGAGGTCGACGACGGTCGGCGCCGGTGATCCGGCGAGCCGCCAGCCGTCGGCACGGAACGGCGTCGTGGTGTCCGACGACGCCGACAGCATCGCGCTGACCCAGGCGACGAGGGTCCGCGGAACCTCGGGATCAGGCGCGGCGACCTCGTTGCGGTCGAGCCAGGCGGTGTCGATCTCCGCTTCGCGGAAGGCGTCCGAGGCGGCCAGCACGCGCAGGAAGCCGGTGTTGGTGGTCAGTCCGAGGACGGCGGTCGCATCGAGCGCCTTGACCATCGCGGCCCGGGCCTCCTCGCGGTCGGCGCCGCGGACGATGACCTTGGCGAGCATCGGGTCGTAGGCGGTGCTCACCACCTGCTCGCTCTCCAAGGCATGCTCGACGCGAGCGCTCTCGGGCCAGCGCACGATGCTCGTCCGGCCGGCCTGGGGAAGGAAGCCCTCGAAGGCGTCCTCCGCGTAGACCCGGACCTCGATGGCGTGGCCGTCGATGCGTACGTCGTCCTGGGCGATGCCCAGCGGCTCACCGGCGGCGACCCGGAGCTGGAGAGCGACGAGATCGGCGGCGGCACCGTCGATGCGGACCGCCTCCTCGGTGACCGGGTGCTCGACCTGGAGACGGGTGTTCATCTCCAGGAAGTAGGCCTCGCCGGACGCCTCGTCGAGGAGGAACTCGACCGTCCCGGCGCCGGTGTAGTCGACCTGGCGAGCGAGCGCGACGGCGCTGGTCAGGACCAGGTCTCGCTGCTCGTCGGTGAGCGTCGGCGCGGGCGCCTCCTCGATCACCTTCTGGTGGCGGCGCTGGACCGAGCAGTCGCGCTCGAAGAGGTGGATGACGTTGCCGTGGGTGTCGCCGAAGACCTGCACCTCGATGTGGCGGCCACGCTCGACGTACTTCTCGATCAGGAGGGTCTCGTCGCCGAACGCGCTCAGCGCCTCGCGGGCGGCGGCCGCGCGGGCCTCGTCGAGCTCCTCCGGCGAGCGGACGATCCGCATGCCCTTGCCGCCGCCGCCCGCCGCGGCCTTCACCAGCAACGGGTAGGGGCTGTCCTCGCCCCGCGGCACCACGGGTACGCCGGCGGCGACCGCGATCTCCCGGGCCGCGTCCTTGCGGCCCATCTGCTCGATCACCTCGGGCGTCGGGCCGACCCAGGTCAGCCCCGCCTTCGCCACCGCTCGCGCGAACTCCGCCCGCTCGGAGAGGAACCCGTAGCCGGGGTGGACGGCCTCGGCACCCGCCTCGGCGGCGGCCGCGACCACCGCGTCGGCGTCGAGGTAGGACGCGACCTCGACGGCCTCGTCGGCGTCGCGTACGTGGGGCGCATCCGCGTCGAGCGCGGTGTAGATCGCGACCGTCCTGATCCCCAGCTCACGACAGGTGCGGAAGACGCGTCGCGCGATCTCGCCGCGGTTGGCGACCAGCACGCTTTCGAAGATCGGGGTCTCGAACATCCCAGACTCAAACATCCCAGTCACATCCTGAAGATTCCGTAGCGGGGCTCGGGCGTCGGCGCGTTCGCCGCCACCGCGAGCCCCATCGCCAGCACCCGTCGGGTGTCGGCGGGGTCGATGATCCCGTCGTCCCACAGACGCGCGGTGGCGTAGTAGGGCGAGCCCTGGGTCTCGTACTGGTCCCGGATCGGCGCCTTGAACTCCTCGTCGTCCGGCTTGCCCGCGACCGTCGCGAGCACCGATGCGGCCTGCTCGCCGCCCATGACCGAGATCCGCGCGTTGGGCCACATCCACAGGAATCTCGGGTCGTACGCACGCCCGCACATGCCGTAGTTGCCGGCGCCGTAGGACCCGCCGATGACGATGGTGAACTTCGGGACCACCGAGCAGGCGACCGCGGTGACGAGCTTGGCGCCGTCGCGGGCGATGCCCTTGTTCTCGTACTCCTTGCCGACCATGAACCCGGTGATGTTCTGCAGGAACACCAGCGGGATGCCGCGCTGGTTGCACAGCTCGACGAAGTGAGCGCCCTTGAGCGCCGACTCGGAGAAGAGGATGCCGTTGTTGGCGACGATCCCGACCGGCTGCCCCTCGATGTGGGCGAACCCGCAGACCAGCGTCTCGCCGTAGAGCTGCTTGAACTCCTGGAAGCGGGAGCCGTCGACGATGCGGCGGATCACCTCGCGTACGTCATAGGGGGTTCTCGTGTCGGCGGGCACCACGTCGGCGAGCGTCTCGGGAGGCTCGACCGGCTCGTCGTACGTCGTCGTCCGCGTCTCCTGCTCCGGCAGGGTCGAGACGATCCCGCGGACGATCTCGAGCGCGTGCTTGTCGTCGTCGGCCAGGTGGTCGACGACGCCCGACTTCGACGCGTGGACGAGCCCACCGCCGAGCTCCTCCGCGGTGACCTCCTCACCCGTGGCCGCCTTCACCAGCGGCGGCCCGCCGAGGAAGATCGTGCCCTGGTCGCGCACGATCACGGTCTCGTCGCTCATCGCCGGCACATAGGCGCCACCGGCGGTGCACGAACCCATCACCGAGGCGATCTGCGGAATGCCCTTCGCGGACATGTTGGCCTGGTTGAAGAAGATCCGCCCGAAGTGCTCGCGGTCGGGGAAGACCTCGTCCTGCTTCGGCAGGAACGCGCCACCGGAGTCGACCAGATAGATGCACGGCAGATTGTTCTCCGCCGCGATCGTCTGCGCCCGCAGGTGCTTCTTGACGGTCAGCGGGTAGTAGGTGCCGCCCTTCACGGTCGCGTCGTTCGCGACGACCATGCACTTGCGGCCGGCGACGAGCCCGATCCCGGCGATCACCCCCGCGGACGGCACCGCCCACGCGTCACCGTCGTCGTACATCCCGTACGCCGCCAGCGGAGCCACCTCCAGGAACGGTGACCCGGGGTCGAGGAGCCCGTCCACCCGGTCGCGCGGGAGCAGCTTCCCGCGATCGGTGTGCCGTTGTCGGGAGCGTTCGCTCCCACCTTGCCGTACGCGCTCGAGCCGCTCTCGCAGCTCGTCGGTGAGCTCCCGCAGGTTTGCCGCCATGAGGTCGAGGTTAACGTTCATTAACCTCGGGTGACAAGCCCCACACCGAAGTCAACCTGTCGGGCGCTGCTCCGCGAGGGCGGCTCGGGCCATCTTGGTGAGCACCGCGCGAGTGGGTTCCTCGGGAAGAACCCGGTTGTGAGGCGTGGAGTTGATCAGTCCGAAGACGCCGTGGGCCATGGCCCGGGCGGTGTCGGGGGTCAGCGCCGGGTTGCGGTCGCGGAGCTGGTCGGCCCAGAGGTCGACGTACTTCCGCTGCAGCGTGCGCACCTGCTCACGCGCCTCGTGCGGGAGCGACTGCCAGTCGCGCTCCTGGACGACGATCAGGGCCCGGTCGCGCAGCGCGAAGTCGACGTGCCAGTCGATCAGCGCCTCGATGGCGTCGGCGGTGCTCGACGCGCCCTTCACCCGGGCGCGTCCTTCGCGAAGCAGCTCCTGGGAGATCGAGACGAGCATCTCGGCGAGCATCGCGTCCTTGCTCGGGAAGTGCTTGTAGAGCGCCGGGCCGGAGATCCCGCAGGCAGCGCCGAGCTCGGAGACGGAGACACCGTGGAAGCCGCGGGCCGCGAAGAGCTCGGCCGCGGTGTCCAGGATCTGCTCGCGCCTGGTCTTCGTCGGGGCCGAGGTCATTCCATGAGGTTATCGCGTGCGGTCCAGAGGCATCTCACTCCTCGAGCAGATGGCGTGCTCGGAGCACCGCGTCGAGCGCGATCTCGACGTCGTCGACCTGGTCGCGGGCCGCCTCCCCGGTCTGCCCTTCGTCCGGCTGCTGAGGCAGGTCGCTCCGCAGCCGCCCCAGCAGTTGCTCACGCTCCGCGCCACGTAGGTGGAGCAGGACGGAGGCATCGCGGTCGACCGTCCAGCAGAGCTGGTGGAGCACCGCGAGCGAGTGGCCGCACACCGCATGCCAGTGCCCGCACGTGCAGGTCACCACGAGCTCGTCGCCGTAGGGAACCAGCTCGACCCCGGCCTCCTCGGCATGCTCGGCCACATCCAGCGGCAGCTCGCCGACCAGGAGCGCCTCGGCCCTCGCGGCGGAGGCACCGAGGACCTCCGAGAGGGCGGCGACGGAGTCTGCGTCGAGCACCGGAACCGTGCCGGTCACCGTCCACAGCCCGCGCTCGTCATCGACCGCGGCCGCGAACCTTCCGGCCTCGACGACGAGCCCTCCGATCCGCCCCGAGCGGGCGAGCGAGCGTGCTCCGGAGAGCTGGTTGTCGTCGTACGCCAGCTCCTCGATCGCCCGCAGGAACGCGCGACCCCACCACGACTCGACCCGCACCATCCCACGCCGATGCGGCTCGCGGGCGAAGGTCAGCGCCTTCCTCATGAGGCGATCCGGCGACGTTTTCGGCGCTTCTGGGGGCCGAGCTTCACCAGCTCGCGAAGCTCGGCGTTGGACAGCTCGGTGAAGGCCGCCTCGCCGCCTCCGAGGACCGCGTCCGCGAGGACCCGCTTGCGCTGCAGCAGCTCCGCGACGCGCTCCTCGACGGTGCCTTGGGTGATGAGCCGATGCACCTGGACCGTACGCGTCTGGCCGATGCGGTGGGCCCGGTCGGTCGCCTGGTCCTCGACCGCCGGGTTCCACCACCGGTCGATGTGGATCACGTGGTCGGCGCGGGTGAGGTTGAGCCCGACCCCGCCGGCCTTGAGCGAGAGCAGGAAGACCGGCACCTCACCGCCCTGGAAGCGCTCGACCATGCGTGAGCGCTCCGGGACCGGGGTGCCGCCGTGCAGGAACTGGTGGGCGACACCGGAGGCGGCCCAGTGGGCCTCGAGGAGACGGGCCATCGCGACGTACTGCGTGAAGACCAGCACCGCCCCCGACTCGGCGAGCACGGTCGAGACCAGCTCGTCGAGGATGTCGATCTTCTGCGACCGCCCGGTGATCCGGCCGCCCTCCTGCTTCAAGAACTGCGCCGGGTGGTTGCAGATCTGCTTGAGCGCGGTGAGCAGGCTCAGAACCAGCCCTCGACGTTGCGGGTCGTCGGCGTCGAGCCGCTCGATCCTCTCCATAGCGTTTCGGACATACGCCTCGTACAACACGGTCTGCTCCCGGGTCAGGGACAGCAGATGGTCGGTCTCGGTCTTGGGCGGGAGCTCAGGAGCGACCCCGGGGTCCGACTTGCGGCGGCGCAGCAGGAACGGGCCGACCAGCGCCGCGAACTCCTTCGCCTTCCCGACATCCGCACCGGCCTCGATCTGGCTCGCCCAGGCGCGGCGGAAGGCAAGGCGGCTGCCCAACAGACCCGGCACGCACCAGTCCAGCAGTGCCCACAGCTCGGTCAGGTTGTTCTCCACCGGGGTGCCGGTCAGGGCCACCCGGGCGTGCGATGGGATCTCGCGGAGCGCCCTCGCGGTCGCGGACGCGGCATTCTTCACGTGCTGCGCCTCGTCGGCGACGACGAGCCCCCAGGGCACCGCCGTGAGCAGCTCGGTGTCGCGGCGCATCGTCCCGTACGTCGTCAGCACCACGCCGCTCGCACCGTCGAGGTCGCGCTCGGAGCCATGGTGGCGGCGCACCTCCACGTCGGGCGCGAACCGGGCGAGCTCGGCCTCCCAGTTGCCCAGCAGGCTCGCCGGGCAGACCACCAGGGCCGGCCCGGGGTGCTCCTTCTGGCGATGGAGATGGAGCGCGATCGTCATCAGGGTCTTCCCGAGCCCCATGTCGTCGGCCAGGCAGCCACCGAGCCCGAGCGACGTGATCCCGGCCAGCCAGGTCAGTCCCTCGACCTGATAGCCCCGCAACGTCGCCTGCAGCTCAACGGGCACCTCGACGGCGGCCCCGGAGGTCGCCGCGATCACCTGATCACGGAGCCGCCCGATCGAGGCCCCGATGATCACCTTCTCGCCCGGCGCGGCCTCGGCGACCTCCGTCGGCACCTGACCGGTCAGCGCGACGGCCAGCGCCTCCCCACCGCTGATCCGCTTGAGCAGCCGCTTGCGCGCACGTCGGAGCACCGATGGATGGACGACCGCCCATGCCCCGCGCAGCCGGAGCACCGGCCCCGCGGCCGCCGCCAGGGCGTCCATCTCCGCAGCATCGAGCGGCTCGCCGCCCAGCGCCAGCTGCCACTGGAAGGCGAAGAGACCCTTCTCCCCGAGCGGGGACTCCCGCATCAGGTCCTCGCGTGCGGCGGACGAGGAGGACGGAACCCGGTCCACCGCCACCGACGTCGTCAGGTCGCGGGACAGCGAGCGCGGCCAGAGCACGTCGACCCCGCGCTCCTTGAGCCATTCGACCCCGTCCTCGAGCAGCCCGACGACCTCGTCGCTCGACAGCGTCAACGACTCGGGAACCGGCAGGTCGAGCATCTTGTCGAGCACCGGCCACGCCTCCGCCGCGCCACGGAGAGCGACCTGCGCATGCGTACGCGCCCGCGGGCCGAATCCGTGGTTGTCGGCCTCGTCCCACAGCCGCGCCGCATCGGCCACGTGCAGCGGATCGGCCTCGTCGTGCACCTGCGGCACCAACGTCAGCGACCCGATGAGCAGGTCCTCCTCCGGCGCCTCGACCCGGAACGAGAGCCGTACCAACGACGGCAACGAGGCCGTCACCGGCCCCTCGTCGGTCCGGTAGCGCGCCAACCGGGTCTGCAGCGACTCCCGGAACGCGCTCGACCCGGAGGCCTTCGGCGCCGAGGTCGGCACCGCGTCCGCGACCGCCGCCACGACCTCGCGCACCAGGAGCTCGGCCGCCTCACCGTCCAGGTCGCCATAGGCGCGCGAGGAGGCCAGCAGCCGCACCCGCTCCTCGTCCTCCGGCGTGTAGCGGACCGCCCACGAACCATCGGCGGGCTCCAGCTGCCCCGCGGCGACGAACCGGAGCCCGAGATGGGCTGCCGACGCGACCAGCGCGACCGAGGGATGCAGGTCGGAGGCTGCGTACGCCTTCTTCAGGACCGGCAGCGCGGCGCGCATCGGCAACGACACCGACCGCCGCGAGTCCACGAACTCCACGGCCGAGTCCCGCGGCGGCTGCGCCGGGCGGAAGACCGCGCGGCCGGTCACGGGTACGAAGGACATGGACACGACCGTAGCCGCCACTACCGACAGGGTTTCTCATCCTCGAGGATGAGACACCCGCCCCCGAAGGCTGAGGCGCACCGTGACCGTCGCTGCCACGGTGGCTGACATGACCGAGACCACGCACCCAGGCACCGCCCTCCCGCCCGGACAGCGGCGGATCGACTTCTTCCCACGCTTCGGCAGACGCGTCGACCAGCCCCCACCGACCGTGCCCGCCCGTCCGACAGTCGTCTTCGGCGGAGCTCTCACTACGCCGGTCGAGGTCGCCGTGGACGAGCTCGTCGGCGCCGATCGTCGCGAGCTCGATGCCGACTTCCACTGCGTCGCCGGCTGGTCGGTGACCGGCCTCCACTGGGAAGGTGCCGCCTTCGCCGACGTCTACCAGAGGTACGTCGCACCGGCCGTCCCACCGGGCACGACCGTCACGCACCTGATGGTCCGCGGCCTCGACGGCGAACGCTTCGTGGCCCAGCTGGAAGATCTCCTGGCCGACGACGTCCTGCTCGCCGACCGGCTCGGTGGCCGGCCGCTCGACGGCGATCACGGCGCCCCGCTGCGACTGGTCAACCCGGCCCAGTACGGGTACGCGAACATCAAGCACGTGTGCCGCATCGATGTGCTCGACGGCCCGCCTCAGGCGGGCTCACCGGCCCTGGTGGACCGTTTGCTTCAGTCACACCCGCGGGCGCGGGTCTGGGAGGAGGAGCGCCACGGCACGCTGCCCGGCTGGCTGATCCGCCCGGTCTACCGCGCGATCAAGACCTTCATGCTCGCCGCGGCCATTCGCCGCGGTAGGGCCGCGGGTGAGCCAGGTCACCAATCAAATGCAAAATAATGGCTAGGGGACGTAGCAACCCACACGTAGGCTGTCAACCCGTGACAGACATTTCTGCCAAGAAGGCCCCGGACGATCACCTCGACAAGAGCGTGCTGATCGTCGCAGGCGTCGTAGTGCTCGGATCGATCATGTCGATCCTCGACATCACCGTCGTCTCCGTCGCACTGGAGACCTTCCAGCGCGAGTTCGACGCCACCTCTGCCGAGGTCGCCTGGACGATGACCGGCTACACCCTCGCCCTGGCGACGGTGATCCCGCTGACCGGTTGGGCCGCCGACCGGTTCGGCACCAAACGCCTCTACATGACCGCGATCGTGCTCTTCGCGCTCGGCTCGGCGCTGTGCGCGCTGGCCACCACGCTGCCGATGCTGGTCGGCTTCCGCGTCCTCCAGGGCCTCGGCGGCGGCATGCTGATGCCGCTCGGCATGACGATCCTGACCCGCGCCGCCGGCCCCGAGCGGGTCGGTCGCGTGATGGCGATCCTGGGCGTACCCATGCTCCTCGGCCCGATCCTCGGCCCCATCATCGGTGGCGCGCTGATCGACTCGGCCTCGTGGCACTGGATCTTCCTGATCAACATCCCGATCGGCGTCATCGCCCTGGTCTACGCCTGGCGGGCGCTGCCCAAGGACCACGTCGAGCCGTCGCAGTCCTTCGACTTCCTCGGCATGGTGCTGCTGTCCCCGGGTCTGGCACTGTTCCTCTACGGCGTCTCCTCCATCCCCGAGGCCGGCACGGTCCTGGACACCAAGGTGCTCTCCTTCATGGTCTCGGGCCTGGTGCTGATCGCCGCGTTCATCCCGTGGGCGCTGTCGTCCCGCAACGACCACCCGCTGATCGACGTACGCCTCTTCGGCAACAAGGAGCTCACCGTCGCGGTGATCACCCTGTCGATCTTCGCGATGGCGTTCTTCGGTGCCTCGCTGCTCTTCCCGCTCTACTACCAGCAGGTACGCGGCGAGGACGCCCTCCACGCCGGTCTGCTGCTGGCACCGCAGGGTCTGGGCGCGATGGTCACGATGCCGATCGCCGGCATGCTCGCCGACCGCACCGGGCCGGGCAAGATCGTGCTCAGCGGTCTCACCACGATCGCGGTGGGCATGTTCATGTTCTCGCGGCTCGACGAGGCCACGCCCTACTGGTACCTGCTCCTGTCACTGTTCATCATGGGCCTCGGCATGGGCGCGACGATGATGCCGACCTTCGCCGCCGCCCAGGCGACGCTGCGCGAGCACACCATCGCCCGAGGTACGACCCTGGTGAACATCGTCCAGCAGGTCGCCGCCTCCGCCGGCACCGCGCTCTTCTCGGTGCTGCTCACCAACGCGCTGTCCAGCAAGGACTCGATCTCCGCGGCCGGTGACCTCGCCGACAAGCTCGGGGTCCCCTCCGACGGCCTGGAGAAGTTCATGACCGACCCGGCCAACCAGCAGAAGGTCGGCGAGGCCGCCGCTTCGCTGGGTCTCGACCCAGCCAAGCTGCCGGAGCTCTTCCAGGCCATCCCGGCCGAGATGGCCGAGGCGTTCTCGACCACCTTCGTGATCGCCGCGATCCTGGTGCTGGTCACGCTCATCCCCGCGTGGTTCCTGCCGAAGAGCAAGGCCGAGCACGGAGCCGCCGCTCCGACGGTCCTCCACTGATCCGCTCACGCGCGCGTACGCAGGGCCGGGCCTG
>NZ_JBHVGB010000014.1:0-29727 GCF_042801335.1 Nocardioides sp. NPDC057577
GTTGATAGGCCGGAGGTGTACAGCAGTGATGCCCAGCCGACCGGTACTAATAGGCCGAGGGCTTATCTTTCATAAACCCTCAACAAAAACAACAAACGAAGACCGTCAAGTCTCGCGTCCACAACCAACTGTTGTAACACAGGTTTGGTCACCCCCCGGTATACGGGAGCGTGATCTCTAGAGTTACGGCGGCCATAGCGAAGGGGAAATACCCGGTCCCATCCCGAACCCGGAAGTCAAGCCCTTCAGCGCCGATGGTACTGCAACCGAGAGGCTGTGGGAGAGTAGGACGCCGCCGGACATACTTTGCGCAGGGCCACCTCTTCGGAGGTGGCCCTGCTGCCATTTGTGGCCACTTATGATGCGGTGCTCGAGATGATTGTGAAGGTCTCTTCGCGCCACGCCCGGTTGACGTAGGCGGCGGCGCGAGGTCCAATGTCATAGTTGAGTCCGTACCAACATCACGAGCAAGGGGTTCCCATGGTCAAGAAGCTGCTCATCGCCGCCGTCGTTGCCGTGGGTCTCGGCGTGGCCATCAAGCTGGTCACCAGCCGCTGATCCAGAGCTTCTCCAGCTGCCCGGTGCCCTCGAGGTGCCGGGCAGCTGTCATTTGGTGCCCTGGGAGGCCTCCTCGTCGGGCGTGACCGAATCAACAGAAGCGATGGGCTCTTCCTGAGGGAGGTCGACCTCGGCCAGCGACCGGCGAGCACCGGGGATGGCGAGGATGCCGGCAACCATGATGAAGAGCAGCAGACCGGCGAGGACAAGCAGGAACTCGACCGAGAACTGATCTGCGAGCGGGCCGAAGACCACCATGGAGAGTGGCATGGCAACCGACATGACGATGCCGACGATGCCGAAGACGCGCCCCTGCATCTCCGGCTCGACACGCTCCTGGAGGATCGTCATCGCGGGCGCGCTCAGTGCGGAGAAGGACACCCCGATCAGCAGGCCGAAGACGAAGAACACCCACATGTTCGTGGAGACTCCGAGCCCGACGACGAACAGCCCGATGAGAACGACCGAACCGACCATCAAGCGCATCCGGTGGATGATCCTGGGTCCGAAGACGGCCATGGCGGCACCGCCGGCCAGCATGCCGAAGCCCCAGAACAGCTCGTTCGCGGTGAGCTTCCAGACCTCGTCGCCGAACGTGCGGGTGACCATGAGCGGGGTGAGGTAGGAGGGGGCTCCGACCATCACCATGACGAGCGTGAACAGGACGAGGATCCAACGCACGTGCGCATGGGTCGAGACGTACTTCAGGCCGGCGCGGAGGTCGCCGAAGTAGGAGACATTCCCTTGGTCGGGGCGCACGATACGGGCGACCGGGACGAGGGCGAGCAGGCCGACGCCGATCAGGGCCGTGACTGCGTCGATGAAGAACACGGCGACGATGTCCATGCTGGCGTAGATGACCGCGGCGAGCGCCGGGGCCAGGAGTGTCATCGCCGACTGGATGGTCTGGAAGGCTCCGTTGATCCGGAGTAGCTGCGACTCCGGCGCGATCTGCGGGATCATCGCCGTCACAGCAGGCATCTGGATCCCGGCGAAGACCGAGCGGATGGCCAGAGCGAGATAGATGATCCAGAGGTCGTCGATCCCGCTGGCCATCAACCCGGCCAGGATCAGGGTCGCGACCGCGATCGTGGCGTCGGAGCCCATGATCAGGAACTTGCGGTGATGCCTGTCGGCCCAGACGCCACCGAAGATGGACATGAACGCCTGCGGGAGCATCCCGAAGACGAGGCTCAGCATCAGCACCGACCCGGACCGGGTCTCGATGGTGAGGTGCCACATCACGGCGTACATCACCAGCATCGAGCCGAGCAGGGAGACCGTCTGGCCGGCGAGGAAGATCGCTGCGTTGCGCCTCCAGCCGGGAAGCTCGTCGGCGGGCATGCTGAACAGCCTTGACCTGGATGCGGAACGGGTCAACCGACTTTGGTCTCGCGAGAGCTACACGAGGATCAACGGTGGGCCGTGGTGGGTGGAGCGGGCGAGCACGTCGCCGTCGAGGCGGAGGGCGGGACATGTCCCAGCCCGAGGCCTTCTGCGCTGGCGTCGGCCCCGACCACCTCTGCGAACAACGGCCAGGCCGTGGCGTAGGCGTCGTTGCCTCCGAGGTTGGGATAGAAGCGCTCGAGCTCGGGTGCGTCACCACGAAGCACGATGCGGTGCAGTGCGGCCAGGAGGCGCAGCTGCACGGCATCGGCACGGGAGGCGTCGAGGTGATCCCGGCAGATCTCGGCCGTCGGGCCACCCGAGTCGAGGTCGTCGGCGAACCGGTTGAGCAGCCAGCCGTAGAGATGCTCCTCATGACCGAAATGATCTCTGAAGAGCTCAGGGAGGGTCATGTGCTCAGGATCCTCCGACCTCGTGAGCGTGCTTCAGCCGGGTGCCGAAGAGGTGGTCACCCGATGTCCCTGCGGACCGCCGTGGCCGTGTCCTTCATGAGGTACACGGACCCGACGTATGCCTTCTTGGTGACTGCGACCACCCGGATCCGGCCCCGTGCCTCCCGGTCGTGGCGTAGTACGACCCACCTCGAGCCGTTGGTCCGGGCGTAGGTGTTGATCGTGCCGAAGCGGACTCCGCCGACGTAGATGCTGACCTTGCCACGGGTCGGGCCTGTGCGCACCTTGAGACGCAATGCCTTGGCCGCGTAGCGGTCGGTCGTCTGGTCGGAGGTCCGTGGGGAGACGGCGGCGTACACCCAGGGTTCGCCGGCGATCTCGGGGAAGCCACCGCTTGCCCAGTTGCCGCCCAGGACGGTGATCGGTGCGGTCGAGCACTTCCAGCCCGACCAGGGGGAGACGTTGCCGGCGGCGTCGCGGGCGCGGACCCGGAGGCAGGTCGTATCGCCCAGGTAGTCGGGCCGCTCCGTCAACGAGGTGCTCGTGGTGTAGCGGGTGCTGTTGGCGAACAGGGAGGTTCCGCCTGATGCGTACTTCTCCTGGTAGAGGTAGCCGGTCACCTTCACGTTGTCGGTCGCGGCCCAGGTCGCCACCGCTCGATACATGCCGTTCTGGGCTCGCTTCGTCGGCCACACGGGCGTGAAGCCGAACCTGGTGATCCTCGGGCTCGTCTTGTCCGACGACGTGACCGGGGCGGGAACGTTGTCGGCCTCCGACTCGCCGGAGGTGGCAAGATACCCGACCGTTGCACTGGACAGACCGGTGGTCGATCGGATGGCCCACAGGCCGGTGACGAGGAAGGACTTCGACGACTTCGAGGTGGTGCGGACCTGGATCCAGCCGGACAGGGAGGACGGTTTGCGGAACGTGACGTACTTGCTCCCGGGCTTCTTGGCAGCGGCGGAGATCGTCCCGAGGTGGGTCGATCCGATGCTGACCCTCGCAGCGCCTCGCGAAGGACCGGTGGCCACCTTGATGCGTACGCCGGTGGCCTTGACCTTCAGGGTCGAGACGCGGTCGTTCGCGGCTCCGGTATTGCGTAGCTTGAAGCTGAACGCGGTCGGGTCCCAGGCGCCGTCCACGGTCTCTTCCCCGAACGGGGCGTACGTGCACCTCCACCCCGACCAGGAGCTGCGGTTGCCAGCCGCATCCGTTGCGCGGACACGCTGGCAGGCCTGCTCGCCCTCGCCGATCTCGGTGTGGAGCGACCGCCGGGTCCCGGAGTAGGTCTTGGCGTACTTCGCGATGCTCGACCAGGTGCTCGTCCCGAGGCGCGATCCCGTGCCGCTACCGATCCACGTCTGGACCTCGTGGGAGGCGACGCCGACGTTGTCCGAGCTGGACCAGGTGTAGGCGGGGGTAGCGCTCCAGAAGGCGCCGCGCCACTTCATGTCACTTGGGCTGAGCCACTGCTTGTACGAGGTCGCGGTGATCTTCGGCGCTGTGGTGTCGGTGGTGGTGGCCGACGCGGCGGTGATGGGCGCGAGTGTCGCGAGCATGGCGACGGCGGTCGCCGCGCACAAGCGCAGTCGACGGCGGGAGATGGGGGTCATCGAGGCTCCGGGCTTTGGCCGACGGCGCCTGAGGACGTGGCTGAGGGACCGTGGCAGGTTCGTGCCGCAAAGGCGGCGGCCGGAGATTATCAGTCAGCAGGTCGGTGCCGCAGGAGTTTGTCGCACAACCCTCGGCAGAGGGTGGTGCGGGCCGCTAGGCTCGGCGAAGCAAGGTAAGCCTTACCTGATTTGATGGAGCTGGGCATGGGATTCGATGACGGCCGGAAGCTGAAGGGCGTGTACGCGGCCGAGGTGCTGCACAACAAGCAGGTGACGCCGCACATGGTGCGGCTCACCTTGGGAGGCGATGATCTGCGACGCTTCCCGCAGCGCGGGTTCGACCAGTGGTTCCGGCTCTTCCTGCCGCGGCCGGGCGGGCAAGCCACCAACTTCGACGTGGTTCCCGAGAAGCTCGGGACGATCGACTACCTCAAGTACTTGAGGCATGGTGACCGGCCGCCGCTGCGTAACTACACCGTGCGCGAGCACCGGCCCGACCTCGGTGAGATCGACGTCGACTTCGTCGTGCACGGAGATCTCGGGATCGCGGGCCCGTGGGCGCGTACGGCACAGCCCGGGGAGCAGGTCGTGCTCATGGACCAGGGCACGGGCTTCGACTTCGCTCCGGACGCGTCGTTCCACCTGCTCGTCGGCGACGAGTCGGCGCTTCCGGCGATCGTCGGGATCCTGCGAGACATGCCTCGCGACGCCCGCGGCCTGGCGATCATCGAGATCCCGGACATGGCCGACGTCCAGGAGGTCTCCGGGCCCGAGGGCGTCGAGGTGCGGTGGCTGGCTCGAGGTGACTCCGCCGAGCAGCCCGGGACGCTGGCGATCGCCGAGGTGAAGGCGTTCACCCCCGAGGCGCCGGCCACGCTCTCGGCCTACCTAGTCGGTGAGCGGACGATCCCGGCCGAGGGACGGCGCCATCTGGTGTCGCTCGGGGTGCCCAAGTCGCGGATCACCTTCGTCGGCTACTGGCGGATCGGCAAGGCGCAGGCCTAGGGCCTGGCGCCCGCCGATCCGCCGAATGCTCGGGGCTCAGCCGAGCAGGTCCTGGATGGAGGTGCGGACCTGGTCGAACGCGAGCCAGGCGAAGAGCAGGGCGCAGATGATGAGGCCGATGTTGGAGACCCACTTGTTGCGCCACTCCGCGGGGGTGTGGCTGGTGTTGAGGAGCCAGAGCAGGGTGACGGCCAGGAACGGCATGAAGAACGCGCCCAGGACTCCGTAGATGAGGATCAGCCAGGTGGGCTCGTCGGCGAGCAGGAGCCAGATCATCGGCGGGAAGGTGAGCCAGAGGATGTAGGTGCGGTACCAGATGCCGCCACTCTTGGCCTCGGGCTCGTCCGCCCGTCCGCGAATGGTCCCCATGAAGTCCGCGAACATCAGGCTGACGCCGTTCCAGACCCCGACGAGCGAGGACATCGCAGCGGCCCAGAAGCCGATCAGGAAGAGCTTGCCGAACCAGTCGCCGTAGCGGTCGGCGAGCACCTTGGACAGGTCGAGCATGCCCTGGTCGCCGGTGCCGATGGCGATGTTGGCGGAGTAGAGCAGCTCGGCGCCGACGATGAGGGTGGCGACCACGAAGATCCCGGTCACGACGTACGCCGTGGTGTTGTCGATCCGCATCACACGCATGAACTGCGGCGTGTGCCAGCCCTTCTCCCGCAGCCAGTAACCGTAGGCGGCCAAGGTGATGGTGCCGCCGACGCCGCCGGCGACCGAGAGGATGTTGACCAGGGAGCCTTCGGGGATCGTCGGGGCCAGGCCGACGAGGAGCTCGGGAATGTTGGGCACCGTGATGATCGCGGCGGCGACCATGGTGACGAACATGATGCCGACCAGAACCGCGAGGAACTTCTCGAAGAGGCCGTAGCGGCCGGCCCACACGATGGCGAGACCGATCAGGCCGGACAAGATGCCCCAGACCTTCACCGACGCGAACGAGAACAGCGCGGCCAGGGCCAGACCGGTGCCGGCCATCGCAGCGGCTCCGTAGATGAAGCCCCAGATCACGATGTAGGGACCGAAGTAGATCGTCGTCCAGATGCCCAGACGCCGCCAGCCCTGGAAGATCGTCTCGCCGGTCGCCAGGCTGTAGCGCCCGGCACCCTCGACCAGGACCACCTTCAGCAGACAGCCGACGATGACGGCCCACAGCAGGGCGTAGCCGTACTTGCTGCCGGCGATCAGGGTCGCGACCAGGTCGGCGGCGCCGACACCGGTGGCGGCCACCACGAGGCCGGGCCCCAGGATCCGCCAGCGCGGGGTTTCGGACGCCTCGGTCCTCGCTGTTTGTGACATGGGCGCCAGGTATACCCCGTTTTAGGTAAGATCAGCGACTTTCTGCCGAAGGACGGCCCGCTCCCGCTCGTTCGTGCACATTCCTGCCGCCCGCTCCAGCTCTTCACGCGCCTCGACGGTTCGGCCCAGCCGGCGCAGCAGCTCTCCGCGTACGGTCGGGAGGAGATGGGTGTGGTCGAGCCGCTTGTCATCTGCGATCCGATCGACGATCTCCAGGCCTCGCAGCGGTCCGTGGGCCATCGCCACGGCCACGGCGCGGTTGAGGTCGACGATCGGGTTGGGTGCGATGCGGCCCAAGGCCTCGTAGAGGACGACGATCCGCTCCCAGTCGGTGGTCTCGACCGAGTCGGCGGTCGCGTGGGTGGCCGCGATCGCGGCCTGGAGCCCATAGGGACCGAGGCCTCGTGGGGTCGCCTGCTCGAGGGCGGCCAGGCCGCGGCGTACGGCCCCTTGGTCCCACCTGGTGCGGTCCTGGTCCTCGAGGAGGACAGGGTCGCCGGTGGCATCGGTGCGGGCCGGGAAGCGGGAGGCGGTCAGCTCCATGAGCGCGAGCAGCCCGTACGCCTCCGGCTCGTCGGGCAGCACGCCGATCAGCACCCGCGTCAGTCTCCGTGCCTCGCGCGCGAGGTCGGTGCGGATCAGATCCTCGCCGGACGTGGCGGTGGACCCCTCGGTGAAGATCAGGTAGAGGACGTTGAGGACGCCGGCCAGACGCTGCCTGCGCTCGTCGGGCGAGGGCACCTCGAAGGGGACCTTCGCAGCCGCGATCGTCTTCTTGGCGCGGGTGATCCGGGCCTGGATCGTCGGCACCGGCACCAGGAACGCCCGGGCGATCTCCTCGCTGCTGAGGCCGCCGACGACGCGGAGCGTGAGCGCCACCCGGGCTTCCTTGGACAGCACCGGGTGGCAGGAGACGAACATCAGCGCGAGGACGTCGTCATCGATCCGCTCGATGTCCAGCTCGTCGTCGTACGCCTCGTCCTGGTCATGGGCGATCGCCTCGTACTTCTCACGTTGGACCCCGGCGCGGCGGATCGTGTCGATCGCCCGCCGCTTGGCGGTGGTCATCAGCCAGCCGACCGGGTTGGCCGGCTGGCCGTCGCGCGGCCAGGCGACCAGCGCCTCCGCGAGGGCCTCCTGCGCCGCGTCCTCGGCGAGGGCGAAGTCTCCGGTGTAGCGCGCGAGCGCGCCGACGATGCGGGCGGACTCGATGCGCCAGATCGCTTCGACGGCGCGCGTCGCGTCACTCATCGGTGTCTCCTGCCGGTCTCGACCTCAGAGCTGCCCGGTCTTGGTCCGCCAGTCGAGCTCCTTCTGGATCCACGGGTTGTCCTGCGGAAACTCGTCGATCGTCGGCACCCGGCGGATCTCGACGGCGGAACCGGGGAAGTAGCTGAGCCGCTTGCCCCACTCGACCGCCTCCTCCTTCGAGGCGACCGAGATCAGGTAGAAGCCCCCGAAGAGCTCCTTGGTCTCGCCGTAGGGACCGTCGGTGACCACCGGCGGCTCCTCGGCGTCGGCGTAGGTGACGACCGTGTGCTCCTCGGGGTCGAGCCCCTCCATCGCGAGCAACACGCCCGACTTGATGAGCTCGTCGTTGAGCTTCCCCATCTTCTCGAGCATCTGCTCGAAGGGGATCTCGGCCATCGCGGCGTTCTGCTTGTCCTCGTCGATGGTGCGCCAGATCAGCATGTACTTCGGCATCTCGGTTTCTCCTGTGTCGGTCGGGCCGTCTTGCCGGCCCGTTCACCCCTTGGTCGAACGAGGTCTACGCGGGATCGACAACGCTGCCAAGAAGATTTTCGAAGGGGAGTTTCGCTCGTGGGTAGGTTGGGGTCGTGAAGATCTCGCTGTGGCCCAGTCCTGCCGTTCCCACTGCCGACATCCTTGCCGAGGCGCAGGCGGCTGACCAGGCCGGTTGGTACGGCGTCTGGTTCGCCGACCACTACATGCCCAACACCGGCTCCGAGGCCGTCGAGGACGGGCCGACGCACGAGGTCTGGGGGGTTCTCCCGGCGCTGGCCGCGACCACCGAGAACGTACGCATCGGGCCCCTGGTCTCTCCGACGACGATCCACCACCCCGCGCTGCTCGCGAACCGGTCCGCGACGATCGACCACATCGCCGGCGGGCGGTTCGTGCTCGGTATGGGTGCCGGCTGGCAGATCAACGAGCACAAGGCGTACGGCATCGAGCTGCCGAGCGCGAAGGTGCTCGTCGACCGGTTCGAGGAGGCGATCGAGGTCACCCGGTCGCTGCTCGACAAGCCGCGTACGACCTTCGAGGGCACCCACTTCCAGCTCACCGACGCTCCGTGCGAGCCGAAGCCGGTGGCCTCTCCGCTGCCGATCATGGTCGGCGCCAAGGGCCCGCGGATGCTGCGGGTCGTCGCCCGCCACGCCGACGAGTGGAACACCTGGGGCACGCCGGAGAGCGCCGGCGCGGTGCGGGCCAAGCTTCTGGAGGCGTGCGAGCAGGTCGGCCGCGATCCGTCGACGATCAAGACGACGACCAACCTCATGCTCGATCTCGACGGCGCCAACCCCGGCTTCGCCCGGACCCAGACCGGCTCGGCAGGCGAGTTGCAGGACTTCGTCGGCCGCTACGTCGAGGCCGGGTTCGACGAGTTCATCATGCCGACGTGGAACCTCGGCGAGACCGGCGCCGAGCGGATCGAGCGGGCGGCACAGCTCAAGGCCGAGGTCCTCGACCCCGTCCTCTAGCTCGAGCGGGCGAGGATCGCACTGTTGATCACGTCGGTCCCGGGGGCGTCGACCTCGGGGTTGGCCTCGGCGACCACCGTCAGCCCGGCCAGCGCTTCGGGGCCGACCTGCGGGTAGAGCAGCGTACGCAGCCCTCGAGCGCTCCGCGCCAGGACGAGGCCGCCCGGGGTGAGAGCGGTGACCGCCTTCTCGAGCACCGCGGCCTTGGCGGCATCGTCGGACCCGACCAGGCCGGCGAGGAGCACGACGTCGACGGGGTGCGGTGGCGTGGCGGCGGAGGCTTCGGCGTGCTCGAACGTCACGCCGACGGCACCCAGGCGTCCGAACACGGCGGAGGAGAGCCGGATCGCCTCGGCGTCGTGGTCGACGCAGTGCACCGCGACGCCCTGGTCGGCCAGACAGAGCGCGGTCAGGGGAAGCGGCCCGGAGCCCAGAAGCAGGACGTGCCGCGGGACGATGCCCTGGCGGCGTACGGCTGCCAGCTCCATCTCCACGAGGAGCCGGTAGTTCTCGCGGTAGGGGAAGCGGGCGAACGCCGCCGCGGGGTCGGCGGCGCGCGAGATCCGCTGGGCCCAGGCCCGCTCGAGCGCATGCTCGCCTGCGGACGCGACCGATCGGAAGCGGGCCGGTGAACGTGACGGCGGCAGCGCCGCCAGCACGGTGTCGGCCTCCGGCTCGGGCACGCTCAGCACCGCGGTCACCAATCGGTTGAAGAGCGCGTCGACGACGATTCCGGGCTCCAGGGACGGCTGGTCGAGCAGGTCGTCGAGAGTGGAGACAAGACGTTCGTCGATGGCTTCGAACGTTCCCGGATTCACAACCGGTCACCCTTCCACATCGGTGACGGCCGCTGCAGAGTGTTCCGCCGGGAGCCCGCTCCGCGGCACGGAGGTCGCGGCGGGCCGGTCGCGTCGCCTCACTCGTATCGCAGGTGTCGGCGGCCCACTTCTGGGACGATGTAGAACTACGCCACTCGGCTCCGACGTATCCCCGTAAGCACGCCTACGGTAGGCGCCGACGAAAGGGAAGAGCCATGAAGTACGTCATCCTGATCCACTCCAACCCGCAGCCGTGGGGTCACCCGACGGGTGACTTCATCCCGGAGTTCCAGTCGCTGCCGCAAGCCTCCCGGGAGAAGCTCAACGCGGCCTTCGAGGGGATCATGGAGGAGCTCTCGGCCAACGGTGAGCTCATCGGCGGGCAGGCGCTCGCGGATCCGGCCTCGGCCAGGCTCTACCGTTGGGAGGCCGGCGAACCGATCTCCACGGACGGCCCCTACTCCGAGGCGAAGGAGCATCTGGCCGGCTTCTTCCTGATCGACGTCGAGTCCCAGGAGCGAGCCGAAGAGGTCGTACGCAGTTTCAGCGGCCCCGGTGAAACGGTCGAGCTGCGGCCGGTGGCAACCTACTGACATGACGGTCACGGGAGTCGAGGACGTGTGGCGGCAGGAGTCCGCCCACGTCCTCGGCGCCCTTCTTCGGGTCCATCCCGACCTCCCCGACTGCGAGGACGCCGCGCAGGAGGCGCTGATCGCCGCCAGCCAGAAGTGGCCGGGCGACGGGCTGCCGTCCGACCCGCGGGCCTGGCTGATCCGGGTGGCTCATCGGCGCCTGATCGACCAGATGCGTGCGGACACGGCCCGGACCCGGCGCGAGGTCGCCGACGGGATCGCCCGACGGCTCGACGACCCGGACCCGGCCGCCGTGGAGATCGGGTCTGCCTACGACGACTCGCTGCGGCTGATGATGATGTGCGCCCATCCCGCCTTGCGCCGTCCCTCCCAGGTGGCGATCACGCTGCGGTGCGTGGGCGGTCTGAAGACATCGGAGATCGCGGCTGCGTATCTGGTGCCGGAGGCGACCATGGGGCAGCGGCTCAGCCGGGCGCGGGCGACGCTGAAGGACGAGGAGTTCTGCTCGCCGGCGCCGGACGAGCTGGCCGAGCGGATCGCCTGCGTGCTCGACGTCTGCCACCTGATCTTCAACGAGGGCCACACCCGCACCAGCGGCCCGGAGCTACAGGGCGTCGAGCTCACCGACGAAGCGATCCGGCTGACCCGGATCGTGCGCAGTGTGCTCCCGGAGCACGACGAGGCCACCGGCCTGCTCGCGCTCATGCTGCTGACCCAGGCACGCTCGTGCGGTCGCGTCGACCATCTCGGCGACCTGATCCCGCTCAAGGACCAGGACCGCTCGCAGTGGGACCAGGAGCTGATCCGCGAGGGCGTCGCACTGCTGGAGGACGTACTCCCCGAGGGGCCGGTGGGCCGCTACCAGCTGCAGGCGGCGATCGCCGCGGTCCACGCCGAGGCGGAGTCGTACGAGGCCACCGACTGGCTCCAGATCAACCTGCTCTACGGGATGCTCGCGCAGGTCGCGCCTTCGCCCGCTGTCACGCTCAACCGGGCCGTCGCCGTCGCGATGAGTCTCGGCCCCGAGCACGGGATCGAGATCGTACGCGACCTGCTGGAGCACCCGGCGATGCAGCGGCACCATCGTGCTCATGCCGTGCTGGCGCACCTGCTCGAGCAGTCCGGCGACGTCGCGACGGCTCGGGAGCACTACGTGCTGGCGGCCCAGCTGACCCGGAGCGTGCCGGAGCAGCGCTACCTGAACCGCCGGGTCGAGGCCCTCGACCGTCCCTGACGGTCAGCCGGCGCGGGTCGCGTCGACGAGTGCGGAGACCCGGGCCGTGCGGGCCCCGGCCCGCCAGCACAGCACCCAGCTCACCGGGGGGAGCCCGGCCTCGAACGGCACCATCGCCAAGGTCGGGCGGGCGAAGTAGTCGGCCGCGTGCGCCGCCAGCGGGCAGACCCCCTCGCCCGCGGCGACCCGGGCCATCAGATCAAGGAGGGTCGACACCTGTGGCTCGGGCTCCCTGCGGTACGGCGCCGCCCGGCGTCCGGCGCGGAAGACCACCTCGCCGTCCAGATCGGCCAACGTCACCGAGGAACGGTTCGCGAGCCGGTGGTCGCGAGCGACCGCCAGCACGACCGGTTCCCGGAACACGACCGGCCCCTCGTCGAACCCGTCCTCATCGACCGGCCCGTTGGTGACGGTGACGTCGACCTCGCCCGTACGCAGCAGGTCGAGCGGATCGACGAAGCCGGTCTCGCGAAAGACCACCTCGACACCGGGGTTGCGATCGCGGAAACGCGTGAACACCGGGGCGGCGAGCTCGGCCACCGCGGGCGCCTCGAGACCGACGGTGAGCGTGCCGGTGACGCCCCGCCCGGCCGCCATCGCAGCGGCCACCCCACGCTCGATGCGGTCATGTCCCGCGCGGAGGTCGGTGTAGAGGGCGGCGCCGACAGGGGTGATCGCGACGCGTCGGCTGGTGCGATCGAACAGGGTCACCCCGAACTGGCGCTCCAGCTTCTTGATCGTCTGGGACACCCGTGCCTGGGACACCAGCAGCCGGTCGCCGGTCCGGCCGAAGTGGAGCTCCTCGGCGAGGGTCAGGAAGATCTCGATCTCACGCCTTTCCATAACCTTTATCTTATCGGTCGATGCCAGAACTGTCGTTGTTCGCCGAGGTCAGAGCCGAGATGCTCGAACCATGACCGATTACCTCTTCCCGAACGATTCCGGCTACGACACCGAGCGTCGTGGCTACAACCTGTCCGTCGACCACAAGCCTGAGGTCGTGATCCCGGCGACGTCGGTCGCCGACGTGGTGGACGCAGTTCGCCTTGCCACCAGCCGCGGCCTCGGCGTGGCCGTCCAGGCGACGGGCCACGGCCCGTCCGTCCCGGCCGACGGCCAGGTCCTGATCAACACCTCGCGGATGGAGGGCGTCGCCATCGACCCGGTCGCTCGCACGGCGACGGTCGAGGCCGGCGTACGCGGCGGGGCGCTGGTCCGCGCCGCAGCCGAGCACGGTCTCGCACCGCTGAACGGCTCCTCGCCCGAGGTGGGGGTGGTGGCGTACCACCTCGGCGGCGGGATCGGTGTCCTCGGCCGCCAGTTCGGCTGGGCCGTCGACCACGTACGCAGCCTGGACCTGGTGACCGCCGACGGGGAGCTGCGTCACGTCACCGCGACCTCGGATCCCGAGCTGTTCTGGGCGCTGCGTGGTGGTGGCAAGGGCAGCCTCGGGGTCGTGGTCGCCCTCGAGATCGATCTGCACCCGGTCGCCCGGCTGTACGGCGGCGGCATGCACTTCGACGCCACCGACCCGGGCGAGGCCGAGCGTGTGCTCTCGACCTGGGCGGAGTGGACGCGGACCACCCCCGAGACGATGGGCACGTCCGTGCTGCTGATCCAGATGCCGGACCTGCCGTTCCTGCCCGAGGCGATCCGCGGGCGCCGCGTCGTGCACGTCCGCTTCGCGTTCACCGGTGAGGCGGTCGACGGGGAACGCCTGGTCTCCCGGTTCCGGGAGCTCGGGCCGGTCACCGACACCGTCGCCGAGATGCCGTACGCGCACGTGGGCACGATCCATGCCGAGCCGACGACACCGGTGCCGTTCCATGCCCGAAACACGATGCTGCACGCGTTCGACCAGGCCGCCGTGGCCGAGCTTCTCGCCGAGACGGCCACCGGCCGCTATCTGGTGGAAGTACGTCACATGGGCGGCGCTTTCACCCGCCCCGGCGCGGTGCCGGCCTCGCTCGGCAGGCGCGACGGTGAGTACGTCACCTATGCCGGTGGTGTGGCGGAAACCGGTGAGGCGGCGAGCCTCGTGGCGGACCTGGACCGACTGATGGCGCGTCTGGCCCCGTGGAGCACCGGCGGGCCGGCCGTGAACTTCCTGTCCGGCCCGGACGTGACCGCGGCCCGGCTCGCGGCCGGCTATCTGCCTGCCGACGTCGAGCGTCTGGCCGAGGTCAAGCGGGTCGTCGATCCGACCGACGTCTTTCGGACTCACCACGGCCGCGCGTGACGTCCACGCGGCCGGGCGCCCGCTGTCACAGCTGCACGACGCCGTCGATGACGAGGATGATCCCGAAGATCGCGAACAGGGCGGCGGCGCCGTACTTGATCACTCTCTCGGGGAGGTTGCGGCCCAGGAGCGCACCGACGCCGATGGCGAGGGCATCGGCGGCGACCATCCCGACGGTGGAGCCGATCCAGGTGCCGAGCCAGCCCTCCTGGGTGGCCAGCGTGATCGTCGCGAGCATCGTCTTGTCGCCGAGCTCGGCCAGGAAGAACGCGATCCCGACGGCGAGGATCGCCATGCCGCGGCTGTTGCGGGCCTTCTTGGCCTCGTCCTCGGTGAGCTCGTCGCCGCGCAGGGTCCAGCCGGCGAAGAACAGGAACGCGATCCCGGCGACGATGGTGATGTAGTGCTGCTGCTCGGCGAAGGCGTCGCCGATGAGCGCGCCGATGCCAACCGAGGCCAGATGGACGATCGCGGTGGCGGCGGTGATCCCGATGATCACGTCTCGAGCCCGGTAACGGGTGGCGAAGGTCATCGCCATGAGCTGGCTCTTGTCGCCGAGCTCGGCGACGAAGATGACCGCAGTCGAAAGCAGGAAGGCGTACACAGAATTCCTCTCCGGCACCGGCCGGAGGAATCCCATGAGGGGTCGATCGTCCTTCGACCAGCACCGTCATGTTGATACGGATGCTTGGTCGAAGGTCTCGTCCGCCACCTGACATCCGTCCGGTGGCCGATCGCGCCGGGCCCGGGGGCCAGTATGTCGACGCGACTGTTGAGGACTACTCCCCTTCGCGGCTCCAGTCTAGGTCAGAGGCCTGACGCCGGCCCACTCGGGCCGTCCGCGCCCTGTTCGCCGAATTCCCTCGGTCAGGATCCGATCGTGGTTAGGCTGAGTTCATGGACGAGGCCGGGGTGCGCGCGGTCCTCTTCGACCTGCACGACACGCTCGTCCCGAGCGGCCATGCTGCCGAGCACCACGCGGTGGCCCGGGGGATGGGCGCGGATCTCGGAGTCGACCCTGATGCGTTCGCGGCCGTGGTCGCGGACACTTTCGACGAACGCGTACGCGGTCTGATGGCCGATGTGCACCACACCGTGCGCTACCTGGCACGACGGGTCGGCGGGTCGCCGACCGAGTCCCAGGTCGAGAGCGCGATCACCCGGAGACTGAACTACTCGCTCTCTCTGCATGCCGCGACCTGGGCGCTGCCCGCGCTCAAGTCGCTGCGCAAACGAGGGTTCAAGCTCGGGCTCGTCGCCGACTGCGGGGCCGAGACGGTGGCGATCTGGCCGCAGAGCCCGCTCGCGGAGCACCTGGACGCCGCCTCGTTCTCCTGCCAGACCGGCGTACGCAAGCCGGACTCGGGTGCCTACCTCGTCGCTGCGGCGGCGCTCGATGTGCGGACCGACGAGTGCGTCTATGTCGGTGACGGTGCCGAGCACGAGCTCAGCGGGGCCGAGGCGGTCGGGATGCGGACCGTGCGGTTCCGGGCCAGGGCGCTCGAAGGGCTCGGCGAGGGCGCCGCCGATGACCTGGATCCCGAGTGGAGCGGGCCGACGATCAGCGACCTGGGTGAGCTCGTCGGGATGATCGGTATCCCGATTCCACGCGAAGGGTCCGAATCGCGGACGTTCGTCTCCGGCAATGTGGTGCCGTGGGGTTCGAAGAGATCGCCCCGCTGATCTCGGGCTGAGGCCCGTGCTCGACCCGTGATGTCCCGCTACCACTGTCGGGCGTGGGGTCAGGGTCCCATCCCGGAGGGCCGATGTCAGTCGTACCAGGGTTCCGGCGGCCCTTTCGGTCCGCTCCTCGGCACGGTTCCGGAGCACCATCGGAATGGTGTCCGATATCACACCGCATCTGTTACCTGTCTTTTGACAGGTGGTGCGTCCGTCAGGCTGGTCCCTTCTGTGAGGAGATCGCTCCATCAGGCGGCACCGCACGCGGGAATTCGGCAGCAAATGGTCCTTCCCCCCTAGCGAGGTCCAGCCGAAAACGGTAAGAATCGATCGACCGACAGGGAAGAAATTCTCCGACTCCGACCCCACATTTCGGACTCAGGTTTCCAACAGTCTTGGTTTGCCCCCGACGCCCTTGACCTACATGCTTACCTGTCAGTCGACAGGTTAATCATGCTTCAAGGAGGACCCGGGTGGCGCTAGCTGCAGACCACAGCACGGACACGGTGCTGAACGCACGGGCAGACGCTCGCGCGCAAGGGGGGCAGGTCAGCGACTGGATGCCGTACCTACCGGCATCGACGAGCCCGTTCGCTCCGAACGACGTCGACCCGGAGAGCCTGACCTGGGCCGAGACGGTCGCGCCCGGCAGCTACACCCACAAGGTCCTCGCCCGCGGCACGCGGTTCCGGCTCGAGGACCCGACCGGTGAGGCCTGCGCCCACACCCTCGTCTACAACGCGCTCGAGCCGACCGAGCGGCTCAACGTCGCGGACACCCAGAAGATCCCGTGGCAGGCCTACCTCGGCGCCGGCCACCCGCTGCTCTCCGGCGACGGCCGGGTGCTCGCCACGATCCTCGCCGACACCTCCGGCCGGCACGACGCGTTCTGCGGGACGAGCACCGCTGCCTGGAACGCGCTGCGGTACGGCACCGCGCTGCCCGAGGGGCCCGCGCCCGCCGGCCGTGACCTCTTCGTGAAGGCGGCGGCCAAGCACGGGCTCGGGCCGGCCGACGTACCTCCCTCGGTCTCGTTCTTCCAGGGCGTCCGGGTGGCGGAGGACGGGAGCTTCGACTGGTCGGGCTCCTCGGGCGCCGGGACCGCGGTCGAGCTCGTGGCCGAGCTGCCCCTGCTCGTGCTGATCGCCAACGTCCCGCACCCGCGGGATCCACGTCCGGAGTACATCGTGGGGCCGCTGCGCGTGCACGCCTGGCGTACGCCGGAAACCAATCCGACGACCCCGGCGGACGAGCGTTTCGACGCCTCTCCCGAGGTTCGGCGGGCGTATCTGAACACACTCGACTATGCGGAGGCTCGGGGCCTGTGACTACCACGATCGACAACCCGGTGATGAGGCCTGTGACGACCATTCCCGTCCCTGTGACCACCTATCTGACGCCCGACGGGCAGCTGGTCTCCAGCGTCCCCGTGGGGGCGTCGTACGCCGACAGCACTCACCTGGAGTGGGGTGACCCGCTGGTGCCGGGTGCCGTCGTGCTGGACGAGCAGGTGGCTCCGCGGGCCTCGTGGTCGGGTGTCGTACGTGCCGGGCAGGTGTTGACGATCGTCGATGTCGGCGGCAACCAGTCGGGTGACTGCCTGCTCTACAACGCGCACCACACCGACGAGCGCTACAGCGCTCCGGACACGCTCGCCTGGCAGGACAACGCCTACATCCGCACCGGGACGGTGCTGCGCAGCAACCTCGGTCGTGCCCTGATGACCGTCGTCGACAACGAGATCGACCGTCAGGACACCATCGGGGGCGCCTGCTCGCGCGAGTCCAACACGCTGCGCTACGGCCACCACGTGATGTATCACCACGGCTGCCGGGAGAACTTCCTGACCGAAGGGGCCAAGCACGGGCTCGGCATGCGCGACGTCGTCTCGAACATCAACTGGTTCATGAACGTGCCCGTCGAGGAGGACGGCTCCCTCGGCATCGTCGACGGCATGTCGGCGCCCGGGAAACGGGTCGCGCTGCGTGCCGAGGTGGACACGCTCGTGCTCATCTCCAACTGCCCGCAGATGAACAACCCCTGCAACGACTTCAACCCGACGCCCTTACGGATGATCGTGTCCGAGCCGGATGTCGACTACGAGGTCGACGCATGACGGATGGTCCATCCTTCGACACCGTTCTGGTCGCCAACCGAGGGGAGATCGCCCGCCGGGTGATGCGCTCCGCGCGTGAGCTCGGGATGCGTACGGTCGCGGTCTTCTCCGAGGCCGACCGGGCGGCACCACACGTGCGGGAGGCCGACGAGGCCGTCTGCCTGGGCTCCGCGCCCGCACGGGACTCCTATCTCCGCGGCGACCTGATCATCGAGGCGGCCCTGCGCACCGGTGCGGGGCTGCTCCACCCCGGCTACGGGTTCCTGTCCGAGAGCGCCGCATTCGCCCGGGAGGTGGAGGCGGCGGGACTCCGGTTCGTCGGTCCGACGCCCGACCAGATCAGCGCGTTCGGCGAGAAGCACTCGGCCCGCCGGCTCGCCGAGAACGCCGGAGTGCCGATGCTGGCCGGCTCGGGGCTGCTCTCCGGCCCGGACGAGGCGGCCGACGAGGCCGCCCGGATCGGGCTGCCGGTGATGGTCAAGGCGACCGGCGGCGGTGGCGGTATCGGGATGACCGCGTGCAGCTCGGAATCGGACGTGAGGGTCGCGTTCGAGCGGGTCGCCCGGCTCGCCCAGACCAGCTTCGGGACCGCGGGGGTGTTCCTGGAGCGCCTGGTGCGGCCAGCCCGTCATGTCGAGGTGCAGGTCTTCGGTGACGGTGAGGGTCAGGTGGCCGTGCTCGGCGACCGCGACTGCTCGCTGCAGCGCCGCAACCAGAAGGTGATCGAGGAGGCGCCCGCGCCTTCCCTCCCTGAGCACGTACGCACCGTCCTGCACGACTCCGCACGCCAGCTCGCCAAGTCGGTCTCCTACCGCTCGGCCGGGACCGTGGAGTTCGTCTACGACCCGGGCCGCGAGCAGATCTCCTTCCTGGAGATGAACACCCGCCTCCAGGTCGAGCACGCCGTCACCGAGCAGGTGATGGGCATCGACATCGTCGCGCTCATGCTGCGGCTGGCCCGCGACGGCGTCACCGCCCTGCCCGACGAGCTCTTCCGCAAGTCCCCCGCACCCCAGGCGTACGCCGTCGAAGCACGCGTCTACGCCGAGGACCCGGCCAAGGACTCGATGCCGTCATCCGGCCTGGTCACGCGCGCGCTCCTGCCGGAGCCGACCGACACCGTCAGGGTGGACTCCTGGATCGAGACCGGGCTCGAGGTCTCGCCCCACTACGACCCGCTGCTCGCGAAGGTGATCGCCACCGGCGCCACCCGCGAGGAGGCGCTCGACACGCTGGGCTCAGCGCTGGCCAGGACGCGGATCGACGGGATCGTCACCAACGTCTCCGCGCTGCGCGCGATGACGACGTACGCCGAGCTCCGCTCGGCCACGCACTCGACCTCGACCCTGGCCGAACGTGCCAAGGCCGGCAGCGGCGGGGACCCTGATCCACGCATCGACGTGCTCGACCCGGGTGTGCTCACCACCGTCCAGGACCTTCCCGGCCGGGTGGGCTACTGGCAGGTCGGCGTGCCGCCCTCGGGTCCGTTCGACCCGGTCTCCTTCGCCGAGGCCAACCTGGCCGTCGGCAACGACCGCGGTGCCCCGGGTCTCGAGGTCACGGTGCCGCTGGCGACCGGCCGGGCGACGGCCGCGGGGCCGACGCTGGTCTTCTCCGATCCCGCCGTCGTCTGCGTGACCGGTGCCCCCATGCCGGTCAGCGTCGACGGCGTCCCTGCCCCGCAGTGGGAGCCGATCGAGCTCCCCGCGGGAGCGACGTTGAAGCTGGGCCGTACCGACGGGCCGGGGCTGCGGACCTACATCGCGGTCCGGGGTGGCCTGGACGTACCCGAGTATCTGGGCAGTGCCTCGACCTTCACGCTCGGCGGGTTCGGCGGGCACGCCGGACGTACGCTCCAGCGCGGTGACGTGCTGCGGCCGGGGACAGCGGTCGACCCCCAGGTGCAGCCCGCGGCGACCCCGGTGTCGCGGCGGCCGGCGCTGACCAACAGCTGGGAGATCGGCGTCACCGAGGGCCCGCACGGTGCCCCGGAGTTCTTCACGCGCGCGGACCTGGACCAGCTCTACTCGGCGAGCTACCGGGTGCACCACAACTCGGCCCGCACCGGCGTACGCCTGATCGGGCCGAAGCCGACCTGGGCCCGGGCCGACGGTGGCGAGGCGGGGCTGCATCCCTCGAACATCCACGACACGCCCTACACGGTGGGTTCGCTCGACTTCACCGGCGACACCCCGATCATCCTCGGCCCGGACGGGCCGTCGCTGGGAGGGTTCGTCTGTCCGGCGGTGGTCGCCAGCGGCGAGCTGTGGAAGATCGGGCAGCTGCGACCCGGCGACACGATTCGGTTCGTGCCGGTGCGGGAGGGCAAGGCCGCCGGCCTGGTCAACCATCGGGCTTTCCTGACGGTGGCCGGCGGTGCGGGTGGGGACGGCGACGACGGTGTGCTGGGCAGGCTGCCCCGGACGCCGGCGCGACCTGAGGTCACCTATCGGCGCAGCGGGGACAACTCCGTGCTGGTGGAGTACGGGCCGATGACCCTCGATCTGGGTCTTCGGATGCGCGTTCACGCGCTGCAGTCGGCCCTGGCCGAGCACGCGCCCGCCGGCATCATCGACGTCACGCCTGGGATCCGGTCGCTGCAGGTGCACACCGACTCCTCGGTCCTGCGGGCCGGCCAGGTCGCGGGGCTGCTGCGTGAGCTGGAGGAGGACCTCCCGGCCACGTCGGAGCTGACCGTGCCCTCGCGGCGGGTGCGACTGCCGCTCTCCTGGGACGACCCGGCGACCCGGGAGGCGATCGAGCGCTACACCGCAGGCGTACGCGACGACGCACCGTGGGCGCCGTGGAACATCGAGTTCATCCGCCGGATCAACGGACTCGCCTCGGTCGAGGAGGTCCATCGGACCGTCTTCGACGCGACGTACCTCGTGCTCGGGCTGGGAGACGTCTATCTGGGGGCGCCGGTCTCGACGCCGCTGGACCCGCGGCACCGGCTGGTGACGACCAAGTACAACCCGGCCCGCACCTGGACCGCGGAGAACTCCGTCGGCATCGGCGGCGCGTACATGTGCATCTACGGGATGGAGGGGCCGGGCGGATATCAGCTGGTCGGGCGGACGACGCAGGTGTTCAACCGTTTCCGGCGTTCGACGTCGGCCGGCGGGCTCTTTCACGACGACCCCTGGGCGCTGCGGTTCTTCGACCGGATCGAGTGGTATCCGGTCTCCGCGGACGAGCTCCTCGAGCTGCGGGCGGAGGTCGACGCCGGGCGTGGTGAGTTCGAGACCGAGGAGGGCACCTTCTCGATCAAGGAGTACGACCGCTTCCTGACCGCCGACGCGGAGTCGATCGCAGCCTTCCGTGACCAGCAGTCCGCCGCCTTCGAGGAGGAGCGCGAGCGCTGGAAGGCGGCGGGGGAGTTCGACATCTGCGACCGTATCGACGCGCGGGGTGAACCCACGGAGGTCGAGGTGCCGGAAGGGTGCGTGCAGGTGACCGCGCCGTTCACCTCGACCGTGTGGAAGGTGGTCGCGAGCCGCGGCGCCCGTTTGGCCCAGGATGCCCCGCTGATGGTCGTCGAGGCGATGAAGATGGAGGCCAGCGTCCCGGTCCCGGTCTCCGGCGAGGTGGTCGAGGTCTACGTGAAGCCGGGCGAGCAGATCGTCCCGGGTCAGGTCATCGCCGCGGTGCGGCCTCTCGACAGGCTCGGGTCTTGATCCACGCCCTTCCCTACGGTGCGGTCGCCCGCGCCACCGAGGCGCTGGACCGCATCGAGGCATCGGGTCGGCCGGAGATCTGGATCTCGCTGCGTACGCGTGACGACCTGCTCGAGGAGGCCGCCGCGATCGATGCGAAGGTGGCCGGCGGCGAGATCCTGCCGCTGGCCGGACGCCTGCTGGCGGTCAAGGACAACATCGACGTCCGCGGCCTGCCGACAACCGCGGGAGCGCCCTCGTTCGCCTACCCGCCTACAGCTGACGCCACCGCCGTCGCCCGGCTGCGGGCGGCCGGGGCGCTGGTCGTGGGAAAGACCAACCTGGACCAGTTCGCGACCGGTCTGGTCGGCACCCGCAGTCCGTACGGAGCGGTCCGCAACGCCTGGGATCCGAGCCGGATCTCGGGCGGATCCTCGTCGGGCTCGGCGGTCGCGGTCGCCCTCGGCCTGGTCGACCTCGCGCTGGGGACCGACACCGCGGGCTCCGGCCGGGTGCCGGCGGCGCTCAACGGCATCGTCGGAGTGAAGCCCTCGCGCGGGCTGGTGCCGGTCACCGGCGTCGTGCCGGCCTGCTACACCCTCGACTGCGTCACCGTCTTCGCCCGGGATCTCGGGTCCGCGCATGCGGCCGCGGAGCTGATGGCCGGTCCCGACCCGTCGGATCCGTTGTCGCGTACGTTGCCGGCGGATGCCGGGCTGCCACCCGTGCCGAGGGTGGCGGTGCCGGCCGGTGAGCACCTCGATGGGCTCGCTCCGGGATGGGCCGACGCCTTCCGGGCGGTGGTCGCGCGGCTGGCCGCTGCCGGGATCGAGTTCGTCGAGACCGACATCTCGCCGTTCCTCGAGGCCGCCAGGCTGCTCTACGACGGCGCCTTCGTCGCTGAGAGGTACGCCGCGGTGGGCTCCCACCTCGAAGCCAACCGCGACCTCATCGGGACCGGCCTGGACCCGACGGTAGCCGCGATCGTGCTCGCCGGGGCATCGCCCGGCGCAGCCGACTGGGCACGCGACGTGGCCCACCTGGCGCGCCTGGGAGCGGCGGGGAGGGAGGCCCTGGTGGGTTGCTCGGCGTTGCTGACGCCGACGACGACGTGGCATCCGACGCTGGCCGAGGTGGCCGCGGATCCGGTCGGCGCGAACGCGCGCCTGGGCCGGTACACGAACTTCGCGAACCTGCTCGACATGGCCTCGCTCGCGGTCCCGGCCGGGCAGGTCGGCGGGCTGCCCTTCGGGGTGATGCTGACCGGAGCCGCCGGCAGCGATCGCGTCCTGGCCGGGCTCGGCCACACGCTGCTCAGCCCCTGTGTCGATCTCTTCGTCGTCGGCGCGCACCTGTCGGGGCAACCGCTCAACCACCAGCTGGTCGAGGCCGGCGCGACGCTGCTGCGCCCGGTGTCGACCTCCGCCGACTACCGGCTGTTCGCGCTCGAGACCGTGCCGCCCAAGCCTGGACTGGTCCGCGTGGGTGGCCCCGGGAAGGGGGTGCCGATCGAGGGCGAGCTGTGGCGCGTCCCGGCTGCGGGCTTCGGGACATTCGTGGGTGGCGTACCCGCTCCGATGGTTATCGGAAAGGTCACGTTGTCGGACGGGTCCTCGGTCTCGGGATTTCTCGTCGAGCCATTTGCTGTCGAAAGGGCTGCCGATATCTCGTCGCACGGGGGTTGGCGTCGTTACCGGTCTGAGCAGGGCCTTTAACGTTCAGCGTGGATGTCTGTTACGGGACCGGGGTCATTCCTCCAGGTGGCACATGGCTCTGTTCACGGGCCGAAACCCCCGTCACACTGGGCAGAATTCCGCCAGCATTATCGCCCCGGGAGGCTGCTGTGCAGCGCCTGATGAATCGCCGTGCCTTACACTTTGTTGACAGCGAATTCAACCCTCCTGTGGGACTTTCGACTCTGTTCTTTAGGGGAAGAAGACTCTTTCGAATCTTCCCCGAAACTCGGGAGGCCGCTTAGATGGCGTACATGACAACTAGGCGTTCTCGGCCCGGCCGCCCCAGGCATGTGCCCGATTCGGGTAATGCCTCACCCCGTGACCAGATCCTCGATGCCGCTGCGCGACTCTTCGTGTCCCAGGGCTTCGCAGCGACGTCCACCCGCGAGATCGCCGACCAGGTCGGCATCCGTCAGGCCTCTCTCTATTACCACTTCGCCGGCAAGGACGAGATCCTCGTCGAGCTGCTCCGTAAGTCGGTCCGTCCGACCACGGACAAGGTCGACAAGATCCGCAACCAGGTGCCGCCGCTCGATTATGAGACGGCTCTTTATCTGCTGGTGCTCGTCGACGTACGCACGCTTGCCGATGTGGACCACAACGTCGGCATGCTCTACATGCTGCCGGACGTGACCAACGGCGAGGTCTACACCGAGTTCCGCCAGGAACACGAAGAGCTCGCCGCCGCCTACGCCGATCTGGCCAGCGAGGTGGCCTCGGAGAAGGTGCTGGAGGGAGTGAGCCTGAAGCAGCTGGGCAACATGCTCATCCAGCAGGTCGAAGGTGTCATCAGCATGCGCGCCGAGATGATCACCACCGACACGGTCCGGAGGATCACGTGCCCGGAGGCGTGGGCGATCGCTTCCTCGTGCCTGCGGATCTGCGGCGTCAGCCAGGACAAGATCCAAGCCGCGAACGCGGTCGCCGTGGAGATGCTCGACGACTTCCTCGACGACAGGGTTCGCGAGCCCGCCTGAGAAGTCAGGCTGACAAGACGGTAACTGGTGGGTAGGGCTTGCGCGTGTGAGTTGCCCTGTTGAGGCTTGAACGACACACTTTCCGAGCCCGTTGCCCGCTTCCCCACCGCGAGGACCCCCACACGTGTGCATTGACCCTTCCGGAGGCCACTGATGGCCCGGAAGCAGACAGCCATCCTCTCCGTCACCCGCGGGGTCACGACGCTCAACGGCCTGGTGGTGGACCGTCCGTGGGGTGAGGATCCGCACCAGGCAGGCGTACGCGCCGTGCGGGAACAGCTTGCCGGCCCGAGTCGCAAGCCCGTCCAGGTCGTAGCCACCGACGACGAGGCCCGCGTCCGGATGGTCGTCCATCCCGACGGACACGTCACCGACGTCGAGACCCTCGAGGTCTTCGGGAGCTACGCCTCGCCGGACGACGTTCCCGGAGCGGCCTGGCTCCCCGCCGGGGCCGGGCCCGTGATCGTCCAAGGCATCGTCGAGCCGGACCCTGAGCCCGAGCCTGAGCCGTACGTGCCGCCGGTCCTGGCCGTTCCGGCGCCGGCTGTCGAGCCGCCACCCGCGCCGGCGCCGGCGCCCGCGCCTGAGCCCGAACCGGAGCCTGAGCCCGAACCGGAGCCCGAGCCCGAACCGGAGCCCGAGCCCGAACCGGAGCCCGAACCGGAGCCCGAGCCAGCGCCGCCCCCGGCACCGGTCCCGCCTCCGGCACCTGCGCCGGTGCCTGAACCGGAACCAGAGCCGGAACCAGAGCCGGAAGCGGAGTCCGAGCCCGAGTCAGAGCCCGAGCCAGTGCGAGGAACCCCCGCCAGGAGGGCCGTCGCCGGACCGTTGGTGCCGCTGCACCACCTGGAATCGACCCCCTACCGTCGGTCGCGGATGACGCGTCGCGGCCGGGTGGTGCTGGTCGTCCTCGCCGTCCTGCTGCTGATCCTGATCTATGAGGTCGTACGCGGCGTCGTGACCGGTTCCGACGCGGACTCGTCCGACAAGAAGGAGCCGCAGAGCCAGCAGTCGGCGCCGAGCGCGGGGGCCAGCGACGAGGCGCCCTCGCCGAGCGCGTCGGCATCCTCAGTCCGCGTCGATCCGACGCCGACCCCGACACCGACACCGACGCCGACACCCAAGCCGACCAAGAAGCCCGCGCCCGAGCCGACCAGGACGTTGTCGGTCGAGGCGATCGCGATGACCGAGGCCATCGGGCTGCGGATCGACGCCAGCAGGCTGCCGGTGACGGCCACGATCGCGATGGATCCGTGGGGTGCGCCGGAGCGGTTCACGCGTACGGTCACGATCACCGAGCCCGACCAGCTCGTCGTGGTCAAGCCGGTCGCGTCCGGGCATGCGGAGTGGAGTGTGCGGGTCGAGGGTGCCAAGAAGGTCACCGGCTACACGCACTCGTGGCCCAAGGGCGATCGCGAGTTCGTCAAGCGCTGATCCCCGGGCCGAGGCGGCTCGATACAGGACTGAATTGCTACCACGGTCGGATGTGTGGGACTCCCGTTCGGCGTACGCTGCACAGGAACGTGTTCCTGCGCCTCGGAGGTCTCGCATGCCGCTCAAGATCACGCCGCCCGCCGGCGCCGGCTCGATTGCCGGCCGGGCCCTGGGCCGGACCCTGGGGACGGTGGAACGCACCGCCAAGCAGGGCGTGCGCTGGGCGCTGGGGCACGGGTTGCCGCGTACGGCCATCGTCCGGTCCGCCCGGAAGGGTGATCTCCAGGGCGACCTGATCCTGAGCGGGCCCGGCTCGCACACCTTCGACCTGGTCGACCTGTTCGAGGAGTTCCGTGCCCGCGGTCCGCTCTACCAGGGCGGGTTCAGCCACCTCGCGGTCGACCACGAGGTCATCAAGGAGGTGCTGACCAGCAACGACTTCATCACCGGGTTCTTCGCGCCCGACGAGTCGGGCACCGGTCTGCTGGCGAGGGCGGCGAGCTGGTCGGCCAGCGACGTCTTCGCCCCGCTCCAGCCGCCGTCGCTGCTGGCGACCGAGCCGCCGGAGCACACCCGCTACCGCAAGCTCGTCACCCGTGTCTTCACGGTGCGCGCGGTCGAGAAGCTGCGCGCCCGGACGGAGGAGATCGCCCGAGAGCTGCTCGACGACCTGGAGAAGGAAGCCTCCTCAGGTGCCGACGTCGACCTCGTCACCCGCTACTGCGGACTGCTGCCGATCACGGTCATCTCCGAGGTGCTCGGTGTCCCCGTCGAACTGCGCGAACGCATGCTCGAGCTCGGCAAGGGGGCGGCGCTGAGCCTCGACATCGGCCTGGACTGGCGCACCTTCCGGGACATGGAAGCCTCCCTGGAGGAGTTCGACACCTGGCTCCGCGGCCACCTGGAGTATCTTGCCGAGCACCCCGGTGACGACCTGCTCAGCCAGCTCGTTGCCCTCCGCGACGATGGCGACCGGCTCAGCGAGCGGGAGCTGAGGGCCATCGCCGGGCTGGTCTTCGCGGCCGGCTTCGAGACCACCGTGAACCTGATCGGCAACGGCATCGCGCTGCTCCACGACAACCCCGCTCAGCTCGAGATCCTCAAGGCGCAGCCCGACCTGTGGTCGAACGCCTCCGACGAGATCCTGCGCCTCGACCCGCCCGTGCTGCTCACCGGGCGGGTCGCCCGGCGTGACTCCACCATCGCGGGCCAGGCGATCCCGCGCGGCACGATCATCAACACCGTGCTGGCCGCCGCCAACCGCGACCCGGCCGTCTTCACCGACCCGCACACCTTCGACGTCACCCGGGAGAACGCCCGCGACCACCTCTCCTTCTCCAGCGGCCGCCACTTCTGCCTCGGCGCCGCGCTGGCCCGGATGGAGGGCGAGATCGGCCTCCGGCTCCTCTTCGAGCGCTTCCCCGACCTCGAGCTCGTCGGCGACCGTGAGCGCCACCCCACCCGCATCCTTCGCGGCTACTCGCACCTCCCCGCTCGCCTCAGCTGACCCGCCGAGAGGTCAGGTACGTCGGTCGAGACGTCACTCACGTCGGCCGAGACGGCACCTCCCTGCCACCTCGGCCGACGCGGGTGACGTCTCGGCGTTCAGCGCGCGGCCGCGTCGAGGAGTCGCTGGCCGAGCGCGGCTACGCAGCGGCGTACCTCGTCGCCTTCGACCACCCGGAACGGGACGGCTCGGCGGGCGAGCTCCTGGGCGTACCAGTCCGGGCTGTTGGTGCTCCCGACGAGACGGCAGTGGCCGTCGTCGATGGGCTCGAGGCGGCCCAGGACGCGCGGGAGATAGCGGTCGACCTGCGCGAACGGGGCGTCGAAGACGACCTCGACCTCATAGGCCCAGCCTTCGCCGAGGTGTTCCTCGACCTCGGCAACGGGGTCGATCTCCGGACGTACGAAGCCGGTCTCCTCGATGTCGACCGCGCCCATCCGGTCGACGCGGAGCACCCTGCGCGCGTCGGCTGTGTGCGACCAGCAGAGCAGGTACCAGCGGGCGTGGCGCACGACGACCGCCCAGGGGTCGACGACCATCTTGCGCTCGTTGCCGTTCTCGGTCGTGTAGGCGATGGTCGTGCGCCGCCGGGAGTCGCAGGCCTGGACCAGGCTGGTGGTGATGTCCGGATCGGGCGAGACGGCGCTCTGGTCGGGAACGGCCGAGATTGTACGCCGCACCGCGGCCACCGTCTGGGACAGCGACTCGGGCAGCACCCGGCCGATCTTGCCGACCGCGCTCCCGACCGGACCGGTGGCGTCGGCGATGTCGTGGTGACCGTCGAGCAGGGCCATCACCAGGCCGAGCGCCTCCGCGGTGGTGAAGATGAGCGGCGTACGCATCCCTCGGCCGAGCCGGTAGCCACCGTAGGGACCGCGCTCGGACTCGACCGTGATCCCCGCCTCCCGCAGGATCGCGACGTAGCGTCGGGCCGCGCGTTCGGTGACCCGCAGCCGCTCGCCCAGCCGCTCGGCGGTGATGCCGGGGGAGGACTGCAGCAGCTCGAGGGTGAGCAGTGCGCGAGCGGTCGGGCTCTCGTCATGTGCCATCGTGGCGGCTCCCGGAAGTAGTTCGTCCGGATTCAGATTAGTCCGTCACCTCCGGTGCGGTGGGTCCCGTACCCTTACCGGCATATGAGACTTCTGCTGATCAGACACGGCCAGACCCCGAGCAACGTCTCGGGGGCGCTCGACACCGCCTTCCCGGGAGCGGGGCTGACCGAGCTCGGGCTGTCCCAGGCCGCGGCGGTGCCGGATGCGCTGGCGGGGGAGAGGATCGCGGGACTGTACGCCTCCCGGCTCGTGCGTACGCAGCTGACCGCCGAGCCGCTCGCTCGCCGGCTCGGGTTGCCGGTCGTCGTGCAGGAGGGGTTCGAGGAGATCACCGCCGGTCGCCTGGAGATGGCCACCGACAAGGAGTCCGTGACGGCGTATCTCGAGGCGCTCGGCGACTGGGTCACCGGCACGCTCGAGACCCCGGTTCCGGGCGGTGAGGCGGGCCACGAGTTCCTGGCGCGCTACGACGCCGCGGTGCAGTCCGTGGCCAAGCAGCACGGGCCCGATGACACCGTCGCGATCGTCTCGCACGGTGCCGCGATCCGGATGTGGACCGGGCTGCGCACCACCCGGTCGCCGGCCTTCGGCGACGACAACCGGATCCGCAACACCGGCCTCGCGGTCATCGAGGGCAGCCTGGAGGAGGGCTGGACGACGATCTCCTGGAACAACGACCCGCTGGGTGGCGCGCACCTGATCGGCGAGGGCTTTTGACCCTCCGTTCCCTCCTGCTCTTCGTGCTGGCCGCGATCGCCGAGATCGGTGGCGCCTGGTTGGTCTGGCAGGGGCTGCGGGAGCATCGCGGCTGGCTCTGGGTCGGTGCCGGGTTCATCGCGCTCGGCCTCTACGGCGTGGTCGCCACGCTGCAGCCCGACGCCCACTTCGGGCGGATCCTGGCGGCGTACGGCGGTGTCTTCGTCGTCGGCTCGATCGCCTGGGGGATGGCGATGGACGGCTACCAGCCCGACCGCTGGGACATCGCCGGTGCGGCGCTGTGTCTGGCTGGGATGGGCGTGATCATGTACGCACCGCGTGGGTGAGGATGGGGTCATGGCCTCCGAGGAAGACTCACCGCGCACCTTCGTCCCGGTCGCGCCCGCGGAGCGGCCACGCCGCACCCGGAGCACGGTCCGGGTGCTCCTGATCGACGACCGCGACCGGATCCTGCTCTTCGCCGACTCCGACCCGGGCATCCCGGGAGCGCGCTGGTGGATCACCCCTGGCGGCGGCATCGATGCTGGCGAGAGCGAGCGGGTCGCCGCGGTGCGGGAGCTCGAGGAGGAGACCGGTCTCCGGGTCACCGAGGCCGATCTGCTCGGGCCGACGATGCGGCGCACCGTGGTGCACGGCTACAGCGACGTGGTCATCGACCAGGACGACGTCTTCTACGCCTGCTGGGTGCCGGCCTTCGAGGTCTCCACCGCGGGCCACACCGAGGAGGAGCTGCTCACCATGGCCGCGCACCGCTGGTGGACGCGGGCGGAGCTCGCGGCGACCGATGAGGAGATCTGGCCGGCGGTGCTCCTGGAGCTGTGGAAGGACGCCGACGTACGCCGCGACGCTCCCGCCTCCGATCCTGCCGATGGCGGACGGGTGGAGGAGTCGTCGGTCCCGGCCTGACGGCTGACCTGGAGACGCGCCGCAGCCGACCATCCCCCACTGGATGGTCGGCTGCGGTCTTG